>DAHUXT010000056.1 GCA_027307065.1 Ktedonobacteria bacterium | reverse complement strand
TCTCTGCTGCGCGAAATGCTTGCGGACTACACCATGCGCGTGTGGGGCTACACGGTTCCCCCGGCACAGATACACCTGAGCCTTGGCTCGCTCGATGGCTTGAATAAGTTCTTTCAGGGCTACACTGCGCTGCTGCGTGGACGACTTGGGCGCACATCAGACGCGCTCGACGCCGCGATCATCTTCCCGGCGCCTGGGTTCAACGTGCCGGAGTGGCAGGCAAAGTCGCTTGGCTGGCGGATCCATCGCCTGTATACCAGGGCCGACAATCACTTCAAAGTGACTCCTGACGAACTGCGCGCCGCATTGGCGGATGCCCCCGATGTGCGCGTCTTCTATCTCACGGTGAGCAACAACCCCACTGCCTTTGCCTATACGCCCGATGAGTTGCGCGCGCTCTGCGCTGTGCTGCGCGAAAGCGCCCCCGATGTGCTGATCGCCGCCGACCTGGCGTACATCGGCACCGGCGACCCGACCGAAGACCGCCAGCGCATGCAGGCCTTCAACGATCCTGAAACGCTGAAGCGTAGTGTCTTCGTCAGCAGCTTCTCCAAGACGCACACGCTGACGGGCGACCGGTGTGGCTTCGTCGTCTTTGGCGATCCAGAGGTAGCGGCGGGCGTCGGCCCGGGCTGGACCAATGGTTGCGCCGCGCTCCCGGCTGAATGGCAACTGCGCTACATGGCGAATGTCAAGCTCTTTGGCGAGCATCCCGAGATCGAGGACCGGATTCGCGCGCTGTATCGGCATCGCCGTGGGCGGCTGGTGCGCCAACTTCGTCATCTGAACGAGCGCCACCATCTCTTCGCGCGAATCAATCTGGATGACGGCGGCACAGTCTATAACTGGAGCCAGCTCAGCCCTGGCGAAGATGTTTTTTCGTTGTTCAGCAAGACGGGCATCGCCGGAGTGCCGGGCAGCGCATTTGGCTACAGCGACGACTTCGTGCGTCTCTCGGTGGGCTGCATTCCGGTTCCGTCAGTCGAGTAGCATGCCATGAACGACGCTGCGTCCGTTCCCGTCGCGGCGATTCTCCACGCCCGTTCGGGTCGCTGGCTGGAGCGGGCGCTGCTGTTTGCGTTTGTCGTGCATGGGCTAGGGATGCTCAGCATGGCGGCGCTGTTACTGCCGGGGATGCCCGGTGGCTCGCAGGGCGCTGTTGCCGCGCGGATGGTGTACGTCGCGGCGCATCCCTGGCTCTGGCGGCTCGGCTGGCTCCCCTGGCAATTGACGGCGCTGGCCGATGCGCTGCTGGCGGTGGCCTTGCTGCGCACACCATGGATTCCAAAGCGCCTGGCATGGCTGGCGTTCGTCGTGACGCTCTGTGCCATCGTGCCCGACCAATCCGGCCAGGCACTGTGGGATACCGTCGGCGTGGCGCTGGCGGCGCAGGGCAACCTCGCGAGGTATGCTGCCTTCGAGCGTTCCACCTTCTCGCTGATTGCGGCGGGTGGTGGCGCGGGCTACACGCTGGCCGCCGTCTTCTGGAGCATCTGTCTGGCGCGCGCGGGCGTCTGGACGCGAGGCATGACGATGTTCTCGTGGCTCCTATGGGGCTCGTTTGGGCTGCTGGCGCTATTGGCTGCTCTGCCTGGTGGCATGGGATTGCCGCAGTGGGTCGTCGGCGCGGGCAATGCCATCAGCTTTGTGTTGCTGCTGCTCTGGTTGGCGCGGGCGGCTGAACTGGTCATCCGGCGGGCGCGCCCCGAAACAGCATGGGGTCGCTATGCGCGCTGGCGCTATCCGCGCCGGGCAGTTGGCCGGCTGATAGACCCGCTGGCGAATAGTCGCTTTCTGCGCGCGTTGGGTGAATATCTGCCCGTTATCGCGTTTCGCAGCGACATCGAGCATGTCGTCTACACCAACTATCTCACGCCCGCTGAGCAGGTGCAGCCGCTCGTGCCGCACGGACTCGACCTGCAACGGATCGGACCCGCTGGGCAATTCGCGCTCGTCTCACTGCTCACCTACCGTCACGGACACTTTGGCCCGCGCATCGCCGGGCCGCTGCGACGGCTGTTCCCCTCGCCGATTCAGAGCAACTGGCGGCTCTATGTCTCCGATCCGCGGACGGGCCAGCGGGGCATCTACTTTCTGATAAACGCGGTGACTGGTCTGCCGCAATCACTTGGGGCGCGCTTCTTTTCCGAAGGGATGCCCATGCATGTGCCACGGAGCGCTGAGGTTCGTCAGACAGCGGATGGAGCCTGGGCGGTGACGCTCGATCCCGGCGATGGCTCCGCGCCTGATCTTGTGGCGAACCTGCAACCCTGTGCCAATCAGCCAGACGCTGGACCGTGGGCCAGTGCCTTTGCCAGCTACGCCGAGATGCTGGCGTATGCTGTGCCGCAGGACCGCGCACTGACGGTGCAGCCGTGGCATGCCTGGGTGACTCGCCAGGAGATTCGGCTCGACATTCCGCTGGACGACTGCCAACCGCTGGCGGGCGCTGTCTCGTCGCGGGCGCTTCAGGCGCTGGTAGGCGACGCCGAGCCATTCTCGTTCATCGTGCCGGGCGTCTTCTTCCGCTTCGATGCTGAGCGGCATGACCGCTGGCCGAGGAAATGGTGGAGCGCTGGGGCGAAATCACCCTACCGGCCCGAATTGTCCCGCCAGCCTGAATCACCTGAACGGCGGCCATCCGGGCGCGATTGAGTCTGTGGATAGTAACTCGGGGTGGAACCTCCAGAGTTCGGCGTGGGCGGCATCGAGAACCCCGCGCCTGAGCGAGGGTTGTTACGATAGCTCGGCGTGGCGGGCCGTCGATAGTCTGGCCAGAGCGACTCCGGACGCGCCGCCAGGAATCGGTCGATCTCCGCGAATGGCATGAAATCGCCCGCATCGCGCCCGTAATAGGCCGTCTGGATGCGCAAATCAGCGCTGAGCAGAAAATCGGCGGGCTTGCGTCCCATCAGGCCGTCCATCTGAAAGATATTTTGCCAGAAGTTGCCGCCAATATCGTAACGCGCCGCCTCGCGGTACTGAGGTCCACGGAGCAGCCGCGCTTTTGCCGCGCCAAAGAGGGACGATTCCAGCCCGTACTCGGCGTAGACCACCCGCTTCACGTCCGGAATGATGGGGAACGGTGGCCGCTGCCGCTCCAAATAATGCCGCACCATCTCCGGAGACGACTCGAAGAACGCGATGATTTCCAATCCGCGCTGGCGAAAGTCGTCGTAGCGATCGATCATATAGCGCAGGCGCAGGTTGCACAGCGGGCATACCGCCGCGCGGTAGAAAGAGACGAGAACTTTTCGTCCCCAATACTGCGAGAGCGAAACGGTGCGCTCGTACATATCGCGCTGGACGAAGTTCGGTGCGGGTTGGCTAGCCTTCAGACGCATAGCGATCCTCCCCATGTGCGGCTGCGCTGGTGGGCTGCGTCCTCTCCTGTGACAACCGAGTGTAACGCACCAGTCTCGCATGCCAGGGCAACGCCAAGTGCGCGACACACGCGCGAACTGCTGAGACGACCTGCCTCCCGATACCTTTCGTGTCGTCCTTCCTATTCGTCATACTCCGCCAGTGTACCCACTGGATGACCGGGCAGGCAACTGGTGATATTTCTGCGTCTCCGATGACAACGCCCCTTCCTGGCACAGTGGACACCAGAAAGGGGCAGATAGGCTCAACGCGCGCTGTCGCGGCTGCACTAGAGCGATGGATAGCCGTACTGCGCGGGATTCGCCTCGAAGAGCGACTTGCAATCTGGCGAGTGAAAGTACAGCGTGCCAACGCCCTTATCGTTGACGGGGGCCGACATCGTGTTCTGCGCGGTGCGTTTGTCCACCAGCATGCCACAGACGGGATCGCGTGCGACATTGGGGTCGTTTTCGTCGAGATGTTCCGGGTTGGGGTCCAGCGCGTTCTGCACCTCGGCGTCGTTGGAATCTGTCATAGCGTCTCCTTATGAACCAGTAGCGCACGCCGCGCTCACTGGCACTATATCGCATGGAAGGTGCCAGCCGTGGCACAAGTTGCTCTCAGACGCCGCCGACTGTCCGCTGTCGCGCATGGCAAGCGCGCCTATAATCTGTCATGGAAGAGGAAAGCGAGGGATACGATGACTAGGATTGGAACCAGGATTGGGACCAGGATTGGTTCTCTCTCTTCCGCGACTCATCGCTCGCCACGCGATGCCGCCGCGCGTCCCCATGTGGTTATTGTCGGCGGCGGTTTCGGCGGACTAGAGGCGGCGCAGGCACTCCGCCATGCGCCCGCCGATGTCACGGTGATCGATCGCAACAATCATTATGTATTTCAACCCCTGCTCTATCAGGTAGCGACCGCTTATCTTTCGCCCGCCGATATCACCGCGCCGATTCGCAATGTGCTGCGACGCCAGCGTAATACCGAGGTGCTGATGGCCGAGGTAACCGATGTGGATGTCGCGGGTCGGCGGGTCATCATGCGTGACGAGACGTCCGGTACGCAACGTAGCGTGCCGTATGACTACCTGGTGCTGGCGACTGGCGCGGGCCAGAGTTACTTTGGCCACGACGAGTGGGCTCCCTACGCGCCCAGCCTCAAGACGATTGCCGACGCGACGGCATTGCGGCGCAGGGTGCTGCTTTCCTTCGAGGAGGCCGAGCTCGCGGCAGTGGATGATCCGGAACGCGTGCGCTCGCTACTCACCTTCGTGATAGTGGGCGGTGGCCCGACTGGAGTAGAGCTGGCGGGGGCAATTGCCGAGTTGGCTCACCGGACGCTGCGCGGCGACTTCCGCCATATCAGTGTGACCTCGGCGCGCATTGTGCTCGTTGAGGCAATGCCAGATCTGCTGACCGCGTTTCCGCTGCCGCTGAGCAAGCGAGTTGTGCGAAAGCTAGAGCGGTTGGGCGTGGAGGTGCGTACCAGCGAGCGGGTAGAGCAAGTCGATGCCCATGGGGTTCTGGTGGAGGGCGAGCGGATCGCTGCGGGCACCGTCATCTGGGCGGCTGGTGTGAAGGCGTCGCCCGCGGGCGAGTGGCTCGGTGCGGTGACGGATCGTGTGGGCCGGGTGGTCGTCGACGGTGATCTGAGCGTACCCGATCATCCAGAGATATTTGTGCTGGGTGACACTGCCCTGGTCGCCGGGACCGATGGCAAGCCGCTGCCGGGCGTCGCTCCGGTCGCGATGCAGCAGGGCCGCTATGTTGGCAAGGTCATTCGCGAGCGTGTAGCGGGACACGCGAATCCCCACCCGTTCAAGTATTTCAACAAGGGCAACCTGGCCACCATTGGCCGCGCATACGCTATCGCGGACTTCGGTTTCCTGCGTGTCAGTGGGTTCGTCGCGTGGGTGCTCTGGCTCACGATTCACATTTTCTATCTCATCGGCTTCCGCAACCGGCTGCTGGTGATGTTGCAGTGGGCCTGGGCGTACTTCACCTATGAGCACGGCGCGCGCATCATCACGCCAATCAGTCATCCGGCGCCGCGCCAGATTCCTGAGAAAGTCCCTCTGGGCGGCAGGTAAGGAGTGTGTGTGAGCGAGCTGACGACGATGCTCTACCGGCCAGTAGGCGAGCAAGAGCTTGCGTTGATCGTGGCGAGCGGGTATACGGCTTTCCCGCCCCGGCTGGAGTGGCAGCCAATCTTCTATCCAGTGCTGAATGAAGAATATGCGCGCCAGATTGCTGTGGAGTGGACCGCTCGTGACGGAAAGCATGGCTACGTCACCCGTTTCGCTGTGCAGAGCGAGTATCTGAGCCGCTACGCCGTGCAGCGGGTTGGCAGCGCCATCCACCAGGAATACTGGATTCCCGCCGAAGAACTCGCCGCCTTCAACGAGCATATCGTCGGCAAAATCGAGGTCATCGCGGAATATTCTGGCGACGGCAGCAGTAGCTCCGCTCCGTGCTAAGCCCAAAACTATCGGCGCGGAGAACGAAGCGCGCAGATGACAGATACGTCCACCTGCGCAACCATCGCCTGCCCGACTGTGGCTCGTTCGGGAAATGGTACTCTGCAGAGAGAATAGCTGCCTGCTACTGACGGAGGGGTGTGCGGTGGACTCGTCGACGAGTGAGCAAACGGATGAGGAGTCTTGGTGTCCGTTTCTCGATCCGTATGGATACTTCCGCGCCGAGATTCCGACCTCGTGGCATATAGAGCAGTCGAAGGGCACGCTAACTCATACGTACAAGGAGCATGTTTGGCAGGGGCACCGAATCTTCACCCACATGGCGCCACTCCTGACCGACAGCAATGCGCGCCTGATGAGCGTGGTGATCCGGGTCGAGCAATTTACGGAGGTTCCACCCCCTATTACCTGGGACACTATTGAGCCGAACAGCTTCAATGCGCTGCAAACCTACCGCATGACGCACGATTCAGACTGGCTGAGTTGTACTGTCGGGCATATGCGTCTGCATTTCCAGTATCAGACTCAGCAAGTATCTCGCGCCTATCCTCCTCCTGGTTGGGAGGCACCGCTACCACTGTTACAGGATGAGCTTCGCAGGCGATTGATGCTCGTGCAACGTATCTTCGATTCGTTGAAACTGCTCGCGCCTGCATAAGGTTTGATGGCACGGAGAGTTGAGGAGAATGGGTGGCCAGTGAATTGAAGGCGGCTGACACAACGGCCTGCTTGCGTACCCAGCGCGCGCTGCAACGGTTCATCGTGGCGTTCTTTGGCTCGATGTTCGTGGTGTTGGTCGTGCTGTACCTCGCCGCGCCAGCGATCTACGTGCAGGCGCTCAAGCTGGACACTGTCACAGCCTCAAGCGGTAGCCATCCACTGGCGAGTAACATCTTTTTCGTCGCCATTCTCGCGTTTGTGGTGACGCTCAGCCTTGGCACGATCCGGCGCTGGCGCTGGGTCTTCTGGCTGGCGCTCATCGCGTTTCTCGCGTCGATCCTCGAAATCCCCGCAGGCATCCTGCAACTGCTGGATGTCATTCCAATTGACCAGCCAGCGTGGTATGTCATCCTGCGCATGGCCATCTCGCTGGTCGAGTTCGCGCTGGGCATCTGGATGCTGCGCGCGTGGCGGACCTGTGGCGTCTGGGCGGGGGCGCGCAGCCAGAGCGTTCAAGGAGAAGATTTCCCCACATCATAGCTGCCCAGTGTTATTATCGTCACCCTCGCGTATTATGGCTGTGATACAATCAGACCCATCGTCTGCCCCAAACAGCCGTTGAAATCCATAGTCTATCCGCGCGGAGGGTGGTCGTTTATGTTGCGCGCGCTCCGCCAGCGATCGGTCGCCGGTGGCGTCTATACCCCAGCGATTCTCCTGCTGGTCTTCGTCGTCGGCACCTCGTATCTGGGGGTCGGCTTCATTTTGCCATTGCGCGCACTCTATGGCCGCTCGGTCGGCGCGTCGAGTGGCGAGATCGGCCTGATGGCGTCGTCGGCGCTGCTGACAGGCTTTCTCTCGGCGCCGCTCATTGGCAGGCTCTCCGATCGTTTGGGGCATGGCTATGTGCTCTTCGCCGGACTCGTCGTTCACGCGTTGCTCGTGCTGGCCTATATCCCCATCGAGAATCCGGTGGCGCTGATTGCGCTGCGCGGCCTCGAAGGTATCGCGGTTGTCGGGATCATGCCTCCAGCGCGTGCCATCGCCAATACGCTCGCGCCGCCGACACGCCAGGCAGAGACTCTTGGTTTGATGAGCGCGGCGCAGACGGTGGGCATTTTGCTCGGCCCCACCTTCGGTCTGCTGCTGGCAAGCGCGGTTGGCTACCACTACGCCTTTCTGGTGGCCAGTGTGCCATTAGCCATTGGCGCGGTGCTGGCGTGGATCTATCTGCCACGGCGCGCATCTATCGTCACCACGGACGCCACTCCCCGTGCGGTGCGGGCCGCTCTCTTCACGCGACCACTGGCGCTCGCGTATAGTCTGCAATTGATCCTTGCGACGACCCAGGGCGTTGGCGCGGCCGTTTGGACGATCTACATGGCCGATCTCGGCGCTACGCCGCTGGTCATCGGCCTCTCGTTCACCACCTTCGCTGTGCCGATCATTCTGCTCGCGCCCGTCGCCGGACGGATGGCTGATCGCTATGGGCGCTACTGGTATGTGTTGCTGGGCATCGCCGTCTGCGGTGTGCTGTTTGTCATCTATGGCCTGCCCATCAACCCCCTCTGGCTGGTGATTCTCTCAGTGCCTGAGGGCATCGCCGCCGCGTTTGCACGCACCGCCATCGATGGATTGCTCGCCGATGCGACGCCGCCCGCCCTGCGCGGACGGGTACAGGCTGTCTATAGCGCGGCGGGAACCGGCAGCGCCTTTATCGTCGCGACCGTCTCAGGGTTCGTCTATGGCCTCTATCGCGGGCTTCCCTTCTTCATGGTCGGCGGCATCTTTCTCGCGGGCGCGGGCGCGCTCCTGTTGCCCAGCGTCGCGCGCATGTTTGCTCCTGGCGTGGTGACTCCGCGCGAGCGTGACGACTTCCTGGAATCGGTTGAAGAGTTCCCGTCCGCCGAGGAGCTTGCCCGCGAGCGTGTCGTCAGCGAATAGGCGGTGAATACTCCCCGCGATTTCTCGTGGGCAGGGTTTTATCAGACTTTGATGAGAATGTGGCATGCTATTGGCCGGGAATCGGCTGTCGTTCGTCTGAATACTGACGAATATCGAGGACTTCGCGCAGAATGCCATCGGCTCATGCCTGGCCCGATCTCTGCTGATAGGATCAGATTGGAACTCTCTATGTGCGATGCGCGTCTCTGGGAAGATGAGGGGAGGAGAACGCTATGCGACCGATTCGCTGGTTGCGGCGTGGCGTGATATTGGCGGGCATGGGTGTTGCCGGTGGCGCACTGATTGTGACGGCGCGGCATCTGCTGGAGACCCCTCAGCCATTGCGTAGCGCGCTGGGTGGCGACGCGAAGATCGACCGCAAACACGGCGGCGACATCTATTACAACGTCGCCGGAGACGAGGCCGCCGATCCCGTCGTCCTGCTGCACGATTTCTATCCCGGTGCATCCAACTTCGAATATCGCCATCTTTTCCCGCGACTGGCGGCAACCTGGCGCGTCTACGCGCCCGATTGGCTTGGATTCGGCATGTCTGAGCATCCGGCGCTGGCCTATACCGGCGAGTTTTATGCCAACATGCTGCTTGGCTTCCTGCGCGATGTCGTGGGACGCCCAGCGGTGGTGGTGGGCCACGGTCGCGCTGCCAACATTGCCGCGCGCGCCGCCGCCGATGCGCCAGAGCTATTTGCCCAGTTGGTGCTCGTTTCTCCGGATGTGGAGGCGGGCATCCAGTTGGAGCCGAAGCCCGCGCAATTGATGGCGCGAGCGACACAGCGTGTCTCGTTGGGCTTGGTCCCCTACGCGTTGCTGAGCACGAAGCCATTGTTGCGGCGGCTGGCGCGCAGCCGGAGCGCCCAGACCGGTGGAGATATCGCGACCGAGGAGTCGCTCGATCACCTTTATGCCAGCGCTCATCAGTTCGGCGGCCAGCATGCACTGCTCGCGCTGATGACCGGTGAGCTCGACCTGCCGATCCAGAATCTCTTCCCGCTGCTCCAGCCACCTGTGCTGCTCATCAGTGGGGGCGAGGACCACGAGCATTCCGCTGAGGCGATGGAAGATCTCGCCGTGCTGAATCCCCACGCCGATCTCGATGTGCTGCCGGGCGCTGGGGAGACCGCCTTTGAGGATCAGCCCGCGCTCTTTACCGAGTCGCTGCTCGCCTGGCTGGCCGCCGCGCCCACGCGCCAGCAGCCTCACGTGGAGGAATCGCATCCACAGGTGCAGGCTGACGCCGAAGCCGATACCGCCGAGATGTCTGGTACGTCCGAGCATGTACCTGTCTCACCCGAAACGCCCGATGTACCCGAAGCGCTCGATACATCCGCGGCGCCTGAAGCGCTTGAAGCGCCTGATGACACCGACGAGGCGCGTGACCCGCGACCGCAGCGGCCAACGCAGCAGACGCGACAAGCGGCACGGCCGAGCCGGACAAATCCATCGCCGCGCATGAAGCCTGCGACTCCGCGCGCGAAGACAGCGCATCCGCGTAGCCGGACCACTGGCGGCACACACCCTGCAAAGTCTGGCGCAGCGGGCAATAACGAAGCGACCGGGCGACCCAAAATGCGACCAGATGCCAGGTGATTCGGCGCTGCGGTGAGTGAGAATGAGCGCCACACCGAGCGGTCTCGAACGTCTGGGCTTGGCCCAGCAGAAGGCGCGCAGTTACTCATCCATAGCCTATCTGTCGGAAGGAGATTGACCGCATGTTGTCTGCTCTGGCAGACTGCGTAGGCAGTGTTGTAGTAGTTCAGAAGGCGATACCCATGACTGGATCGATTGTGCTGGTAATGCTGATTGGCTGGCTGGCCTGCATTTGCCTCATGATTCTGCTCTCATCCACATCATCATCGCGCCGTTCCGAGTCGCTGACACATCGGGCCACCGGTGGTCCCGTTTCTTCTACCGCGCCGTATACCGATTCCAGCGAACACTAGCCACTCTCGCCGCGCAGGCTGTATCGTTCGTTCGTATCGTTAGTATCGACATGTACCCAGCCTGCGCCTGGTCTATGCCCGGCAGTGTGCGGTGGTAGCAACGCTGGAGGAGAGCATGCGCCCAGTCATTGGCATACCCTGTTATAGCGGACGACGTGAAGGCACTGGCTCGCCGCTGTTCGGGAACAATCAGACGTATGTTCGCGCCGTGCAGCGCGCTGGTGGTATCCCGCTTCTCATCCCTCCCCACCAGGATGCCGAGGCGCTCGAAGCGATCTGTTCGCGGCTAGATGGTCTGCTGCTGAGCGGTGGCTGTGATATCGATCCCGCGCGCTATGGCGAAGAGCCGATCCCCGCCTGTGACACGCCGCAGCCGGAACGCGACGAACTGGAGCTGGCGCTCGCCGCCTGGGCGCTGGACGCCGCCGTGCCGATCCTGGGCATCTGTCGCGGCATGCAACTGCTCAACGTAGCCTGTGGCGGCACGCTCTATCAGGATCTCGCTATCCAGCAGCCAGAAACCGACCAGCACGATCATTCAGCTACAATCCGCACCCATCGCGCCCATGGCATCCGCCTCCAGCCGCAGTCGCGCCTGAGCGAGATTCTGGGAACCATGCCCTACGACGTCAACAGCCTGCATCACCAGTCGGTGGCGCGCCCTGGCGAGCGGGTCGAGATTGTCGGCTGGTCACCGGATGGCGTTGCCGAGGCGATGGAGATCGATGGACACCCCTTCGCGCTGGCGGTGCAGTTCCACCCGGAGGAACTCGAAGGCGACGTCGAACACCCCGATGAGCCGAGCCGGGCGCTGTTCCGCGCATTTGTGGAGGCGTGTGGCGAGCGCATGGCCCGCTGACGAGAGTGACCCACGAGCATACACCGCACCACCGCGGATGTCCGGAGCTGTTTCCAACTGTCTCCGCCTGTGCCCGCATGACGATGGCCCATATTTCCGCAGCCTGGTACCTTCGTCCTGCTGTTACCTCAACACTAGAACACGCGTTCTATTATATAGAACAGGGGTTCTAAATCAGCCGGTGCGATTGACCGTCGCTTCGGCGGTTCGCTCTCGTACGCGGTGTCTGGTTGGGCGCCGGACACGGAGAGCGCTTTGGGTACTTCGAGTGATTGCGGCGGGTCAGAGAGTCGGGCGAAGCAGGCAGAGCGGAGGTAGAACGATGCGCTGGGCATTACGGGTCAAGGGATGGCGCGGTGCGCACGCCACCCCACATGTGACACATTCGTCGGCGCGGCCACGGGTGACGCGCGCGGTGCAGGCGGCACAGATGGCGCATGCGGGCGTGAAACGCGGCATGGGCAACGCGATGTTTGGGTTGGAGGCGCTGCTGGCCGCGCCAATGCCGATAGCACAGCCAGTGGCACAGACAAGTGCGAGTCTGGGGAGTGCGATGGCGCTACGACTGCCGCCAGCCCTGGTGCGCGACACAACACGCGCGGCCTGGCTAACGGGTCGGCGTCCGGAAGATGTGCTGTCGGAGGCGCTGGCCGACTGGATGGCAGGCTACGAGAGCACACCCGCGGCGCCCTCGCCGATGCGGGCGGCTGGCAGGCAGCATTCATGGGGTGAGATCGAGCAGACGTTGCGCGCGTTGCGGGCGTCGTAGCAGTTCGTTGCTGTCGAGTGGGGAGGCGCAGACGGGGGCGCTTCCCCACTTTTGTGCGTTTCAAAGACGCTCGGGCGTGTCTTCTGCCGCCAGCATCGCGGCTGCGTGAAGCGCTGGCTCCTCGACGATGACGTGAGTGATGGTCCACTGGGAAGCAATGCGGCGCAATACCTGTGCCCGCAAGCGCGGCTGGTGGACGAGCAGACCGCCTCCTACCGCGAGCGGGAGATGGTCTCGGCGAAAGCCCAGCGCATCTGCCACGGTGCTGACAGCCAGGGCCAGCTCGCGCGCGGCATGCGCCACGATGCGACGGGACATGAGATCACCCGCCGCGGCATGCGCCAGGACCAGTGGCGCGAGCGCTGCGATGCTCGTCTTGTCGAACGGCTGGTAGACGCGCTCCATCAGCGACTCAGGCCCGGTCAGATTCCACGCGTTGAGGATGCTCGTGAGCAGGGTAGTGGCTGGCCCACGGCCATCGGCGGCGCGCACCGTGGCCTGAAGCGCCTCGCGACCGATGCCATAGCCGCTGCCTTCATCGCCAAGCACGGGCCCCCAGCCTCCAGCGCGCATGGTGGCTCCCAGTTCGTTGCGGCCGAGGGCAATCGAGCCGGTTCCGGCAATCACGGCCACACCGATGCGATGGGGTAGCGCGCCCAGCAGCAGTTCGGCATCGTTCGTCAGGCGCACGGTGCTGGCAAACGCGCTAACACGTGGCAACAGCATCTCGACATCGCGCGGATGGTCCACCCCCGCTAGTCCCAGCCACGCAGCGCGCACTGGCATGGTGACCTGTGCGGCGGCGCTCGCCGCTGCGACAGCGGCGTGAAGCGCGGCAACCGCCTGCTCGTGGCCAACCGCCTCGTGATTGCTCGATCCGGCGATGCCACGGCCACACTCGAGTCCAGTAGAGTCGACGATGATCGCCAATGTCTTGCTGCCGCCACCATCCACGCCAAGGAACAGATCCGACGGGGTTGGGCGCGCACCGTGGCTCACGATTTGTCCTCCAGCGCGGCGCGCAGCACCTGACCATGACGTGCCAGCCGTTCCCTTGCCTCATTGGGTGAGAGGTGGGCGCGGGCCGCGAGAATGGCGGTTTTCAGCTCACCATTGGCGGCGGCAAGCCGTTCTTCGCAGTCGTCGCGCGGCAGCCCGGTTGCCTGGCGCAAGATCGTCAGCGACCGCTCGTGGAGTTTCTGATTGGTGGCGCGCACATCCACCATCAGGTTGCCGAACGTCTTGCCGAGCAGTACCATTGCCCCGGTGCTGAGCATATTGAGCACCATCTTTTGCGCCGTGCCAGCTTTGAGTCGGGTCGAGCCAGCGATGACCTCCGGACCGACATTTGGGGCAATCATGATGTCTACCCGCGCGTGCATCGGCGTCCTATCATTGCACGCCAGACCGATGACGAGCGCGCCAGCAGCACGAGCCGCGGCGACCGCGCCGAGGACATAGGGCGTCCGTCCGCTGGCGGTGATGCCAACCAGCACGTCGCCCGCGCGAAGCCCCAACCGCTCAACGTCGGCGAGGCCGGCATCGGCGCTATCTTCCAGGTCCTCGGCCGATTGTGTCAGCGCGAAAGAGCCGCCCGCGATTTGGCCCACGATCATAGCAGGAGAGACGTCGAATGTCGGTGGACACTCCGCGGCGTCGAGCGCTCCGAGGCGTCCGGATGTTCCCGCGCCCAGGTAGATCAATCGCCCGCCAGCGCGGAGGCGCCCGGCAATGGCTTCGACCGCTGCCGCGATCGCGGGCAATTCGCGCTTGACCGCCTCGGCGACGGTGGCATCTTCGGCATTCATCAACTGGACGATCTGGAGCGGTGTCATCTGGTCAATCGCGGCGCTGGCACTGTTGGTCTGCTCGGTCGGGAGCGCGCTCAGCGGATTCCCGCCGCTGTCGTCGCCAGTCGCCATTTCTTGGAACTCCTTCGCCGCGCACGTGAACTTATGGTACTCAGCTAAACAACTGCTCGCGCTTCAGGTGGGTGTAAAACACGTATTTGTTGCCGCAGTAGACAGAGCGGGCATACTCGATCGGCTGGTTGCGCTCGGTGTAGCTAGTGCGGCGGGTGTAGAGCACGGCTGAGCCGACAGCGATCTGCAGTAGTTGGGCATCTTCGGCGCTGGCCAACCCCGCCTCAAGTTCCTGGTCGGCCTCGACCAGAAGAACCCCGAATCGCGACTCCAGCGTGCGGTAGAGCGAGTTGTGCTCCAGATCTTCGTCCGCGAGCAGTTCGCAGCCCTTGAAGAGAATGTGGGTGCGCTCGACGGCAAGCGGCTGGTCGTCGGCCAGGCGCAGACGCTCCAGACAGAAGACCGGCGTACCGATGGCGACGCGCAGCCGGTCGGCGGTCGTTTCGTTGGCGGGGCGCATCGCGGCGACGAGCACCTTGGTGCTGGGAGACTGGCCGCGGGCGCGGATATCCTCGGTGAAGCCGGAGAGGTGCTGGAGTTGCTGCTGGATTTTGCGTGGACTCACGAACGTGCCGCGCCCCTGCTCGCGATAGCAGACACCCTCGTTGACCAGATCGGTGATTGCCTGACGGGCGGTCATGCGGCTGATGCCAAAGGTTTCGCAGAGCTCGCGTTCCGAGGGGATAAGCGCGCCCGGCTGCCATTCGCCGGTGCGGATCTTTTTGAGCAGGATTTCTTTAAGTTGGTGGTAGATCGGGATGGGGCTGTTTCGGTGGATGATATCCAGAACCATACGCTTTCCCTTCTGGCGTGACACCTGCCAGACACTGTACCACAGCGCGTGCAGGAGAAGAAGGCGTAGATGCCCACTTGCCTTCGGCGGCGTCCTATGGTACAACTACTGGCGATGGTATACTTGACATGTTGTATAGACCACAGGGCGATTCCATCGTCGCATACCAGCGGACAACTTGTCAAGCCAGGGCGTACAGAGACTATCCTTGAAGTACGTTTGCTCCCCAGGTGCGGCATCCCGGATGGAGGACAGTGAATATGCGGTTTACCTTGCGCGGCGCCCGGCTGGTGGACGCCACCACCGATCTTCCAACAGGGGATGTCGCGGTCGCCGACGGTGTGCTGGCAGGCGTCGACGAGCATCTTGACGCGTCCGGGCCTGACGTCGATGTATCGGATATGATCCTCACCCCCGGATTCATCGATATTCACACCCATGGCGGCGGCGGCTTCAATCTGCACACTGAGGCTCCTGCCGAGATTCTCTCCTATGCACATTGGGCGCCCAGCACCGGGCTAACATCCTTTCTGATCGCGGTCGTTGGCGTGCCCGATGCGCTGCCAGAATCCCAGGTCGCAGCGGCGGCGGCGGCAT
>DAHUXT010000055.1 GCA_027307065.1 Ktedonobacteria bacterium | reverse complement strand
GGCCAGCAGCAGCAGGCCTGCTTCGTCAGGGCTCAGCGCCGAATGCGCGCTGTTGAGGGCAAAGCGATCTTCCGCCCCGCCATCCGCCATCGAGGTCGGAAGGATCGCCGTAACTCTGGGATGCCCGCAGGTGAGCGTGCCCGTCTTGTCGCTGCAGAGAATATCCATGCTGCCGAAGTTTTCGATGGCGGCAAGATGCTTGACGATGACCTTTTTGCGAGCCATATGTAGCGCTCCCTGACCGAGCGTCACCGTCGTGATCATTGGGAGAAACTCAGGCGTCATGCCAACAGCCAGCGCGATGGCGAACAACACCGACTCGAACGGGCTTGCCTGATGCCGAAAACCGAGATTGACGACCAGCACGAAGAGCACCAAAAAGACGACCGTCTGCATGATGAGGACGCCGAAGCGGCGCATGCCGCGGTCAAATTCAGTTTCGGGCGGGCGCGCTGCAAGCCGGGCAACGATGTCGCCAAACGCGGTCTTGCCTCCCGTCGCGATAACCTCCGCGGTCGCAGTGCCGCTGACAACAGACGTTCCCAGCAGCACCATGTCGGGCCGCTCCGCGAGCATGTGCGGGCTGGCGGTGGTATCACCTGTGACCTGGGCAGCTTCCGTAGCCGGGGCTGCCGTTTTCTCGACGGGCAACGGCTCTCCCGTGAGCGCCGCTTGTTGGAGGTAGAGATCGTGTGACTCGATCAGGCGCGCATCGGCGGGCACCAGATCGCCAGCGGCCAGGCGTATCAAGTCGCCGGGAACCAGATCGTGCCGGTGAATATCTCGCCATTGGCCGTCACGCATCACCGAGCACATCGGGGCAACCTGGGAGCGCAGACGGTCGGCTGATTGCTGAGAGCGATACGCCTGGATGAAGTTGATCGACACGCTCAGCAGCACCATCGTGGCGATGATAGCCGCGTTGACGCGTTCGCCGAGAATCCACGAGACAATGCTGGCGATCAGCAGGATGATGACCAGTGGATTGATCAGGAAGCCAAAGAACTGCTCCATCGCCGCGAACCGCTGCGGGCCGCCTGGCTCATTCGCGCCAAATTGCGCCAAACGCAGCTGCGCCTCTGTGGTTGTCAAGCCTCCTGGCGATGGGTGGGCGCTCCCGGCAGAGGAAGCGAGCGGAATGCTCTCGGCCGTCCGTATCTCACCGCGCTGGCGTTCGTTCTCCATGGCACCTCCACGCTCTCTAACCCATGCCTGACGATGTGCTCCACAGCTGTCGCGACGGTGCGGAGCCTCATTTCTCAAGATGGATGAGCGCATTCATTCAATCGATACACGAAGGCTATCCCAGCATCGGCGTGACACTGGAATAGCCTTGCATCGTTGATGAGCTCACCCCACTGACGGTCAGGCCGGAAGGCCATAGGCGCTTCAGAACGTGATGAGCGGCTTGATCACGCCGTCCTTCTTATTCTCCATGATGTCGAAGGCGGTCGCAAGCTTGTCGAATGAGAAGGTATGGGTGGTCATCTTCGTGGGATCAACGCGCTTCATCTCCAGCAGTTTGAGCAACCGCTCCATGCGGAGACTGCCACCTGGGCACAGCGCGGTCATGATGGTCTTTTCGGCCATGCCCACGCCCCAGGCCGTGCGCGGGATATGGACGAAGTCGCCCTGGCCGTGGTAGCCGATATTCGAGATGGTGCCGCCCGCTTTCGTAGCCGCGATGGCGTTTTGGAAAGTGATGTCGGCGCCCAGCGCCTCGATGGCCGAATCAACCCCAATGCCGCCCGTGAGCGCGAGAATCTTCTCGACGGCATCCTCTTTGCTGTTATCCACGATCACATCGGCGCCGTAGAAGCGCGCGAGTTCTTGACGCGCGGGAATCGAATCCACCGCGATGATCAATCCCGCTCCTCGGAGTTTCGCGCCCGCCGTCGCCATCAGTCCAACCGGCCCCTGAGCAAATATGGCGACAGTTCCACCAAGCGGAATATGCGCATTCTCAGCGCCTGCGAATCCAGTGGAGAGCATGTCGGCGCAGTAGACAGCCACATCATCTGAGACGGTATCCGGGATGTGCGCCATGTTCGCGTCAGCCTCGTTGACATGGAAATACTCGGCAAAGACGCCGTCCTTGCTGTTCGAGAACTTCCAGCCTCCAAGTGGCTGGCCGGATTGCGATGAATGGCCCGCCTGCGATGCGGGATCGCCCCAGTCTGGGGTAATAGCGCCGACGACAACGCGGTCGCCGGGACGGAACCGTTTGACTTCGCTGCCGACCGCGTGAACGATACCGACAGCCTCATGCCCCAACGTCAGGTTCTCTCGTGGGCCAATCGCGCCGTGGACGGTGTGGGCATCTGACGTGCAGATCAGCGCCCTGGTCGTCTTGATGATGGCGTCATTTGGCCCTGCTACAGGGATCGGTTTTTCCATGAAATCCACCGCACCCAGTGATTTCATGACAAACGCCCGCATGAGTCACCTCCTCGTTTTCATGCGTCTGAACACATATGCGGTGAAGGTAGCCCGCGCGGGTCTCATCTGGGTCACCGGTCACAGCGAAGACATCACAATCTCATCACAGGAAGCGAGCAGCTTCACCGCATATGTGGGGCACATTGAACCCTTGACGAGCAGGGTTTGCCTGGGCCGGGCCTTATCACAGGCTATATCAGGTGCAGATCTGAGGCGGCACGTTCGAGTTGCTCGCGGAACTGCGGCGCGGCAATCGCGATGAGGCTGCGCGCTCGCTCGGCGAGATCTCGCCCATGCAGCGCCGCGACTCCGTACTCTGTCACGACATAGTGCACATGCGCTCGCGAGGTGGTTACCGCCGCTCCGGGTGTAAGCAACGGCGTGATGCGCGTGATATACCCATCCACCGGCTCCAGCGCCCCAATCCCCAGGATGGACGAGTGCGCGAATTTCTTCCCATTAGCCATCGACGAAAAGGCGCGAGCCGTCGCGGGCAATGCGATGATTGGCCGCCCCTGACGGGCTAGCGCCGCGCCGCGCAGGAAGTCCATCTGGCCGCCGACCCCGCTGAACATCCGGGTCCCGACCGATTCCGCGCAGACCTGCCCGGTCAGGTCTACCTGGATGGCGCTGTTGATCGCTACCATGTGCTCGAATTGCCGGATGACATGGGAGTTGTTGGTGTAATCGGAGGGGTGCAGCTCTACCATCGGATTGTCGTCGATGAAATCGAGCAGGCGGCGAGTGCCGACCACAAAACTCGCCACAATCTTGCCGCGGTCGAGCGACTTGCATGCCCCGGTGATGACTCCGCGCTCGACCAAATCCAGCACGCCATCGGAGAACATCTCTGAGTGGATGCCGAGGTCGTGGCGATCTGTCAGCGCCTGAAGCACCGCATCGGGAATCGCGCCAATGCCTAATTGTAGTGTGGCCCCGTCTTCGACGAGTTCGGCGATATGCTGGCCGATGCGCAATTGCGCCGCGTCGGGCTTCTTCGGCTCGACCGTATAGAGCGGCTTATCCCATTGCACTGCGTAGTCCAGTTGCGAGGCATGGATGAAGCTGTCGCCGTGTGTGCGCGGCACGTGTGGGTTGACGAGCGCCACGACATGCGATGCGGCGTCTACGGCGGCTTTGGTCACGTCGACCGACGAGCCAAGCGAGCAATAGCCATGCGCGTCGGGTGGCGACACCTGTATGAACGCGACATCCACAGCCAGTTGAGAACCACGCGCAAAAAGCGCTGGTACATCCGAGAGGAAGATGGGCGTATAGCTCGCGTGTCCAGCGTTGACGGCGGCGCGGGTGTTTTCGGCGACGAACAGCGCGCGCAGGGAGAAACTATCCTTCCACTGTGGGTCGGTGTAGGGCGTTGGGCCATAGGTGTGCAGGTGGACAATTTCCACATGGCGCAGTTCCGGGCCTCGCTCCATCAGCGCCTCGATCAACACCGTGGGTGTCGCGCAAGCGCCTTGCACGAATATGCGCTGCCCAGACTCAACGATGGCAACTGCCTCGCTTGCCGTACTCCAATTCACGCTGGTTATCTCTTTCAATCGAGGGGACCGAGAAACGCATCCCCTTCGTAGTGCCAGGTGAGCCGCGCGAGACGCGATTCAGGTAACATTCTCGCAGCGGTCAACGCCAATATGATACATCTCTGGGCCAAACCAAGGCTCACCAGTGACTCGACTGTGACGCTGGCATCTGAGGTTCTGATGTGATTGTGAGTCGCTTTCCCTATTGTCAAGAGTGTGAGGGTGATGAATCTATCAGCGTTTGCCCGGTCACGGAGCGAACACTGTGGGAGGAGACGATCATGGATACCGCTCATGACAATGCCACTGGCGAGAAAGATCAGATGAAACCCGAGGAGTCGCTCCCACCGTTCGTTGCGTATCAGGTCGAGGAGGAGTCTCGCGACAACGCGCCAGCGTCGTCTGGAAGCGCTGGCGAGCACTACCGCCACGGGCGGGTGGAAGCCGAGACAAAGCGTGTCTCTGACGAGGTCACCCGCGAGGCGCAGCAGCGGCTCCGCGCGGCCCAGGCAAACGCTCAGATCGCGGCGCCCGTGCGCGCCAATGGTCTGGAGCAGCCTACACCGACGTCGTTGAAGCGGCTGCTCGTGCCGCTAGATGGCGATGCGTCGGGTGAGCGCGCACTGCCGTACGTCGCCAAACTCTCCAGGCTGCTGGGCGCCGATCTACTGCTGGCGCATGTCACGGCGACCGAAGCACCGCCCTGGGTGGGACGCGTGCTGCATCTCCCCGAAAGTGAGCGCCAACAGGCGCAGCAGACCTTTGCGCCAGATGCTCTGCCTTACCTGCAACAGGTGCAGCAGGCGCTGATGGCGCCGGGCCGAAAGATCGATACGTTGCATACGACCGCGACCTCCGTTGCGGAGGGGCTGCTCCACCTCGAAAAATCACGCGACATCGACCTCGTGGTGCTGGCGCTTCGCCCGCATCTGGAGTCGGACCACGCGCAGGTAGGGAGGGTCGCGGATAACCTGATTCGCTCTGGGAAGGCGCCTGTACTGGTGATTCCGCCGGAGGCCGATGCGGCTTCCCACCCGTTCGCGCTCCGACACATCGTGGTGGCGCTCGACGGTTCAGACCTGGCCGAGAAAGCACTTGGGCCGCTCGCCAGCCTGCTGGCTCAACTGCGAGCGGCGGCGAGCGAACTGCCCGATGTGACCCTGCTGGCAGTTGCCGATGATTTCACCATCCTGCCGGACTACGAGTCGTATCTCGACGCGCTTCATGGCTCGCTGGTGCGGCTGCCCGAGTTCGCAGGTGTGCGTCTGCGCACGAAAGTGATCGTCGGCTCGGCGCCCGGAGCGATTGTGGGCGCGGTCGAGTATGACGTTGGCCAGGCAGTGCGCGACGACGCTGCGGCAGAGTTGCCCGTCGACCTGCTCGTCATGACGACGCACGGACGAGGTGGCATGAGCCGGTGGCTCTTTGGCAGTGTCGCCGATTATGTGCTGCCGCGGGTACAGACGCCTGTGCTGCTGATACGGCCAGCGGCGAGCGAGTTTCTCGCGTAATGCGCGCATGACCAGCGGAGAATGTCGTCCCAATCGCCACTGAGTGAACGTGAGGTCACGAATGTCTACAACCCGGGTATTTGCCGACGAACTGCGTGTCGCCTACGAGCACGGCAGACGAAACTTTCGCCACTGGGATCTGTCGTACGCGGACTTGCGCGGGCTTCGGATCCCCGGCGCCTGTCTCTACGGCGCTAACCTGCATGGCGCCGACCTACGCGAGAGTGACCTCACCAATGCTGACCTGCGCACGGCCGACCTTTGGAGGGCTCAGCTGGCCGGTGCTGTGCTGATCGGCGCTGAACTGATCGACGCGAATCTGGCCAGGGCCGACCTGAGCCGCGCAAATCTCTGCGACGCCGAACTGCAGCGGGCCGTGTTACACGGAGCAAACCTGACCGAAGCGTCGCTCATCAACGCGTCTCTACACTCGGTCGATCTCTCTGGCGCCAACATGCAGGATGCCGTGCTCACCGGAGCCGATCTGGAAAACGCCAATCTCGAAGGCGCGTGTTTGGTTGATAGTGACCTGCGCAACGTGAACATGGAGGAGGCCGATCTCTCCGGCGCTAACCTGCGCGGCGCGAATCTGCCCCAGGCCGACCTCATCGGCGCGGATCTCGAAGGCGCGGATCTCACCGACGCCGACCTTTCGAGCGCCGACTTGGAGCAGGCGGATCTGCGTGGCGCGAAACTTACCAGCGCGGGGCTGCAACACGCTGACCTGCGCTGTGCCGATTTCGGCGGGGCCGATATGACGGACGTGAGTCTGCGCGGGGCAACCCTTCACGATGTGGATTTGGCGGGCACCTGCCTGGAACGGCGCGGCAGGCAGCGGTGATACAACCGTCCCTATCGTGAGGCGAGAACCGCTAGTGCGAAGGAGATGCAACATGCCTATGTGGGGTTGGGACTACAGTATGGGATGGCCGATGGCCTTCTGGATGATTATGATAGTGCTGGCCGGGCTGGCGCTGCTCGCCCTGCTGATCTGGGCGCTCGTGCGTCGAACAAGCCTGGAACCTGCGCGCAATGATACGTCGGCGATGGAGATTCTCCGCGCACGATACGCGCGCGGCGAGGTGGATGGCGCGACGTTCGAAGAGATGCGCGAACGCCTGGAGACGGCCTACAGGTAGTGTGGAAATGAGATGGTAGCGGGCAATGATTTCACAGGATATACTTCCGAACATGACGAACCACGAGGAACAAGAAGACAGTAAGCTTCCGCCAGATGTGGCGCAACTCGAAACGGCGCTGACATTGCACGACGGGAGCACCATTCGCATGCGCGCCATTCGCCCGGAGGATGATGAGCGCCTGCGCGCATTTCACAGCCACCTCTCACCTGACTCGATCATGTTTCGGTTCTTCCACTTCCTCCCGGAGCTGCCGTCTGAGGACGCCGCCCACTTTACCCATGTGGACTATCTCGACAGGATGGCGCTGATCGCGACCACTGGCGAGGGGCAGGCAGAGGAAATTCTGGGCGTGGTGCGCTATGACCGCATTGGCGAGGTGACGGCGGAGGTGGCGTTCGTGGTGCTAGACCGTTGGCAGGGCCACGGCATTGCCACAGTGCTGCTGCATCGACTGGCATCGTATGCGCGCACGAAGGGCTTCACCACGTTTATCGCGATTACCATGGGCAACAATGCGCGTATGATCGAAGTGCTGCGTAACGCGGGTTTTCCGTGGAAGGCGCAATACAGCGATGGAACGCTGGAAGTCGTCCTGGATATTAGCGAGCCACCGGCCATACCAGACTTCATGCGCCAGTAGACCATTCAGATGCGCTATGCTCGTTCTTCGGACGTGTCCATCGTCGGTTCCTGAGGGTCACCTGCCTGGCGCATCTCCTTATCCAACAGTTCAGCTATCACGTATGGATTCGGGTGTATTCCTCGTGGCAGATCATCCGCGTATGCCTGGTACGCTCTGTGATAGGCGCGTTGAAACAGCATGCGCGCATAGTCAGGATAGTCAAACGTTACCGACTGGCTGAACCGGTCCCAGGCGTCTGTGGCGAAGAGTGCCAGTTCCGCGTCGCCCAGGTCGACCGCCATCAGCCCGTGGTAGAAACTCTCCCTGGCAATCTCGCCTGCCCGCTGTATCGCAACCTGCACCATCGCGTTGCGTTGAAAGTCACTGGCAACCGAATAATATGGCTTATCCATGTGTAGCCCCGTGTGTTCTGAAAATGGCCGTGTTGCCGGAGCATCAGGAATGCGCCGAGCACTGGCGCGCGGTGTTTGGCACTAGATATAACACAACACGCGTGTTTTGTGACCCGCCTGTGAGCCGTTTGTGACACTCCAGCGTCATGATTTCTCCAACAGGCCTGAGTTCGAATGGGTGCTCCTGAGTAGCAAGGTAACGCTGATGAACACCGAACCTGAGACCGCCACTGACCGCGAATTGCTCTTGGATTCAGCATCTTTGGACTCGATGTGCGCAGAGTGTCCACACCATGTGGCCATCGAGGGAATCGCGCAGGCTGCCGTGAAACAGCATGTGCTTTTCCTGGAAGGAGAATGCCAGCCACGGAGCGATTTGTTGCGCCGCCTGGATGCGTGGTCATCGCTCCACGCGCTTATCCGCTCGCGTATCTGTGTCGCTTCGCGCGTGGCGACGATTTCGCCTGATGAGCTGGAGCACTCTCTGGATGTGCTCTCGCGCGATCTGACCGAGCTGAAGGACGATTCCAGCCCGCTTGACCATCGCCAGCTTCGCGACGCGCTGGCTGGATGCGCCCAGGCCGTCACCTGCCCGCTGGGCGCGCTATCCCGCGAGCGGACGGTGAAATGGCAAGCAGCGCCGTCTGACCCGATAAGCCGGACGGCGCTGCACTGACGACTGGATAGACCTGTTCACTCGCTCAGGAGATCGCGGCCTTCTGGCGCGGCGGCACGATTTCGGCGGTGCGTGATAGTCGGCTCGTCACCTTGCGGTTGACCGAGGCCAGCGCGCGGAAGAAGATCCACGCGGCCACGAGCGCTGCGCCTGCCAACGAGACCCACATGATCGTGAGCGCGAGGGTGGGGTTGGCGTTGCTGGTGAGATTGTCAATGAACCATTGCAGGTGCTCCTGGCTCGCTGCCTCGACGGCAAAGACCAGCGGCACATAGTACAGTGCTGAGCCAATCACAAGGAACACCGTCGCCAGCCGGAACGCGGCAATGTCGTCGTCGACCCGGCGCGAGAGCTTGACCGCGAGTGCCAACAGCAGACAGAGCGTCGCGATTGGGCCGGTAATCGGGAAAGCGTCATTGGCGACGAGGCTAGGCGCGAAGAAGATCAGGCTCATGCCGAGCGTAGCCAGCATGACTCCGTCGCGCACCAGCAGATACGACATCCACCAGACATCGGCTCCAAGGCGCAGACCGCAGCGCCGAAGCGTGCGCACGACATACGGGCGACCAATATGCAGAATCAGCGCCATAGTCCACATGGCGGGCAAGAACGCGACCAGTGAAGCGACCAGCCATTGGGATCCGCCCTGGACGAGTGCTTGCGTGATTGCGTTGGCGACATCATCGGGTTTCATCATCATCCTCCGCTATCTTCGTTGCGCTCTTGCGAGCGGCTGTGTTGTTGTGTTCGTGATTCAAGCGCTCTGCGCGCTCGTTGGTGTTATGGCGTTACGCCTGTGGCGCGGACGCCAGATCTTGCGTCTCGCCAACGTCGGCACGGCCACCGGTGCGGAGCGTGTACCACACTGCAATCGCGCCCATGAGGGCCAACAGTCCCACTGAGACATAGGCGATACCGACGGCCCAGAACGGATTGGTTGAGGTGACCAGGAAGTTGCTGATGTCGGCAAACGTGCCAGTCACCACGCCATTGGCCTGCACGCCGAAGATATACGGAATGAAGTAGAGCAAGGCGCCGAGTCCGAGGAGATAGGTGACCAGCCGGAAGGAGCGTGGATTGTGATCGGGATCGCCGACGAGCTTGATGAGCAGCACGGCGAAGAGTACCACCGCCGCCAGGCCACCGGTCAGCGGGAGTTGGTCGCTAATGACCACGTCGGGGAAGAAGAACATGAAGCTCATGACCACCCCGGAGACGATCAGGAAGTCGCGCAGGGCGATGTAGATCAGCCAGAGCAGATCCGCGCCCAGACGCAGGGTGAAACGGTCAATCATATCGAGGATGTAGGGGCGGCCGAGATGCAGCCCGAGCAGTGCCAGCCAGATGACGGGGAGCACCGCCGCCAGTGTTCCCTCGAGAAACTGTTCTCCCCCGGCATTGATGCCAGAGACAATCGCGTTTGCCAGATCTTGCGGTGACATGGTGTTCCTCCAACTCGTTCGACAATTCGCCTGTACACCAGGTGCCGCTAGCGCGGCGCAGGCACTGCTGTTCTGCTCTGATGGCCCACGAGCGTGACAGCGGGACAGCGATAAGCCAGATCGCAACGCAGACAGCGGCCAGCCTCACGTCGCGCGGTTTCCTCCGTGAATCCTGTAGCGTACTCGATGGACCGGTCACGCGCCGCGTCGCCGGAGCGAAGTGGCATTTCCGCGCGCCCGATGGGATGAAGATCAAGGGTAATGTGGCCATCGCTCGGCAACTGTGAGATCGTTTCGAATTCGTCTTCGGGCATCTCACTCACGGCTTGCGGCGAGAGATGCTGCAAGAAAGCGTGTATCGCTCGCGCTGCTTTGCGTCCGTGGGCTGCCGCGTGAATGACTGTCTTGGGGCCGTAGGTGATATCGCCCGCCGCGAAGACGCCCGGTGCGCCAGTCGCCAGCGTCTCAGGGTTGACGAGCAGTCCGCCCCAGGCCGAGAGCTCTACGCTCGTGCCTTCCGGCAGGAATGATGGGTCGGGGGCTTCGCCGATGGCTACCAACACCACATCCGCCAGCACGTCGAAGTCGCTGCCGGGGATGGGCACCACGCGCCCACGTCCCTCCGTGCCAGAAGGCTCCTGGGTCATGCGCTGGCAGCGAATGGTGGTGAGTCGTCCCTCTGTGCCGAGCAGTTGCGCCGGTGTGACAAGCTCGTCAATCTCGATGCCTTCGTCGAGGGCGGCACGCACTTCTTCTCCCTGCGCGGGCATCTCGGCACGCGTGCGACGGTAGAGGATACGTACTTTGCTGGCGCCTGCGCGCAACGCTGAACGCGCCGCATCCAGCGCGGTACTGCCACCACCAACCACGGCAACTTCGCCGCTGATGCGTGTCTCTGGCTCCAGGTTGAACTGCTTCAGGAAAGTGGTCGCTGGAATGACACCGCGCAGGTCCTCACCGGGAACGCGAAGTCGCTGGCTGCGTTGCGCGCCTACGGCAATCAGCACCGCGTCGTATTCCTTCTGCAATACATTGAGGGTGGTGTCGCGACCAATCGCGGTATTGAGGTGGAAGGTGACGCCCAGTGCGCGAATCCCGTCAATATCGCGGTTGAGTTCCGCGCGCGGCAGCCGATAATCTGGAATGCCTATCGCCATCATGCCGCCCGCGACGGGCATCGCGTCATAGACCGACACTTGATAGCCGCGCCGCGCCAGATAGTAGGCCGCGCTGAGTCCGGTTGGGCCAGCGCCAATAATAGCAACACGCTCAGACAGTTGGTGTTTTGGTGGAACAATAGTACGCTTCCAGGGCGAACCATGATCGGTGGCGAACCGCTTGAGATCGCGAATAGCAATTGGGCCGTCGAATTCGCCGCGGCGACAGACTGTCTCACACGGCGCGGTGCAGACGCGGCCACAAATCGCCGGGAATGGATTCGGCTCGGATGCGACCCGTAGCGCTTCGTCATAGCGGCCCTCGGCGATCAGGCTTACGTACAGGCCGGCATTGGTGCCGACCGGACATGCGGCCTGGCAGGGCGCGCGCAGGTCTTCTTTGTGTTCGCCTAGCCAGGTGCGCCAACTCTGCCAGGTAGCCTGGCGCTCGGCGACGTGCCAATCGTGGTTCTCGCCCCAGGGCGCTTCACCGGGTTCTTCGGGTGTCGCCCGGGTGTACGCGTCGAGCGACTGCCATCCACCCTCAGGCGGGACATGGCTGATGGGGCCACGGCGCGCATAGGCGACGGTTGTTGCGCCGCCCGCGATGTCGATGGCATTCGTCGGACATTCCTGGGCGCAGACTTGGCACCCGATGCACGCGTCTACCTGGACCGGCGCAAGCATCATCCAGTCGCGTGTGGTGAAATCTGCGGGGATAGGACTGAGTCGCTCGGTAGAGATCGCTGGCTCGCCCACATTGCCGGGGCGAGTCATATCCAGGCAGCGAACCGGACAGAGATCGACGCAGATTCCGCAGTTGATACACCGTTGCTCGTTTACCTCGAAACGATAGGCCATAGGATTCTCCTTCTCGACGCCATACAAGCGTCACCGGGAGCATGCCGCACTATGCGAGCATTTTGGACTAGAAGGCGCATGTGTAAATGACTACTGTCGGCAAGTGTGATGTCTGTCGGTCACGCAAGTATCACGTCTTTGCGGCCAAAAATCACAAGCCTATCACAAGCCTGTGATGTGTCTGAATCGCGTGATCGGCAGCCTACTCAGCGCACGCCTGATGAATGCCCGTTGAACCCAGGGCAAGATGCCATCGGTAACGAACTCGTGACGCGCATATGCTGCCTTGTGAGCGCATTGTGACGCCGCTCTGATACGGTGAACAGGAGGGCGAAATATCACACGTCACGCGTTAAGGGCGCTGGTGTGATACCCGCGTAGAATGCGAGCATCGCTATGATTCAGGCGCCAGAAGAGCGCCGCCGCACCGCACGTGCAGCGACCACCGTCTCAGATGCTGAGCCGCGAAGGAGAAGCCTCGCGCGTCGGGCAGTGTGGCTTGGACGGCTCGTGCGCCACTATCCTTTACCATTTGGCGTGCTTGCATTGCTGCTGGTTAGTCTCGGCACATGGCTTGCCCACCTGCAGGCGCTGGCTGAGTGGAGCCTGATCGCGGTCATCCTGCTCGGCGGCATTCCGCTGTTGTGGGCGACGTTGTGGCAACTGGCACATCGCGAGATCGGCGTGGATGTCATCGCCATCCTTGCGATTTCTGGATCGCTGATTCTTGGCCAATACCTCGCTGGGGCGATCATCGTGCTGATGCTCTCAGGCGGCGCGGCGCTCGAAGCGTTCGCACTACGGCGCGCGGGCAAATCGCTCTCGCGTCTGGCGGAGCGCGCGCCTCGAACGGCTCATGTCTGGCACGATCAGCAACTCACTGACATCCCGGCGGACCAGGTCGAGCGCGAACAGATTGTCGTGGTAAAACCTGGCGAAATCATTCCAGTCGATGGCCTGGTGATTTCCGGCACATCTGGGGTGAGTGAGGCCGACCTGACAGGCGAGCCTCTTCCGGTGAGCAAGGCGCCTGGCACGCAGGTGCTCTCTGGCAGCGTCAACCAGGATCACATGCTGGAGGTGCGCGCGCTCAAACGGAGCGCCGAGAGCCAGTATGCGCAGATCCTGCGGCTCGTGGCCGACGCGCAGGCGCGCAAAGCACCTATTCACCGCCTTGCCGACCGCTACGGCGCCGTGTTCACCGCCGTCGCACTCGGGATGGCCGCCATCGCGTGGATGATCTCGGGAGACAGCCTCTATGCGCTGGCCGTACTTGTCGTCGCGACACCGTGTCCGCTGATCCTGGCGACACCAATTGCCATCATGTCGGGTATTGATCGGGCGGCGCGCCGTGGCATCATCGCGAAGAGCGGCGCGACCATCGAGCAATTAGGACGGGTAGATGTCGCCGTCTTTGACAAGACTGGAACGCTGACTCTCGGCCAGCCCGAGGTGGTGGATGTCGTGCTATCCCCATCTGGGGCGAGCATTTTGTATGATCGTGACACGCTCCTGTGGCTCGCCGCCTCTGTCGAGCAATTCTCCACACATATTCTGGCACAGGCCGTGGTGAGCGCCGCGCGGCGTCTGGGGCGTCCGCTTCAGATCGCGACACAGGTGGATGAGATCCAGGGAAAAGGTCTTCACGGGCAAGTGTCGCTCGCCGCGCCAGGGGAGCCAGATGATGGTGTAACGCATGGTGTCGCGATTGGCCACCGCACATTGATGCGCCACCTGGGGATTTCCATTCCGGATGCGCTGAACGCCCAGCGCGAGCGCCGGGCCGCCGAGGGGCAGATTGGCAGCTTCATCGCGCTCGACGGGCGCATCGAGGCGTTGCTGGTCTTTGCTGATGTGCCGCGACCTGAGTTGAAACGCCTCGCAGATGACCTGAAAGCAGCGGGCATCACCGAGACGTGGCTGCTCACCGGCGATGGCGAGGCTGTCGCTCAGCGGATTGGCGCGCTGGCGAAGGTAGATCACGTTGTCGCCAGATGTCTGCCTCAGCAGAAGGTCGAGACGGTTCGCGCACTCCAGGAGCAGGGACATGCCGTGCTGATGGTCGGCGATGGCGTCAACGATGCGCCCGCACTGGCGAGCGCGACGGTAGGGCTCGCTATGGGCGCGCAGGGGCTCACCGCTGCCTCGGCAATTGCGGATGCGGTGCTGCTCTCGCCCGATATCTTGCAGGTCGTGCGTGCTGTTGAGCTTGGTCGCGGGGTAATGCGGGTCGCGCTTCAGGGCATCTGGATAGGCATCGGATTGAGCCTGGTCGCTATGGTCTGCGCCGCCTTTGGGCTTATCCCGCCCGCCATGGGGGCATTGCTGCAAGAAGGCATCGATGTGCTGGTCATCTTAAATGCGTTGCGCGCCACCAGAACATGACCCGTCCAGGGGCGTTGGCGATCTGGAAAGAAGGGAAATGAACCATGTTGAAGTGCATAGTGGTTCCCATCGAGGGTAGCGCGCGCGATGCCGAGGCGGTGGCGATGGCGCGCCGGATCGCGCTGCAGTTACATGAGGGCATCGTCCTGATTCACGTTGCCCCGGTACTCTTCGACACCCGGGATGTCATTGCAGCGGAGCAGCATCTCGACGAACTTGCCCGAACGTTACGCGACGAGGGCATCGAGACGCATTTCATCATGGACTATGGTGAGCCAGCCGCTGCGATTGCCGACATCGCCCGGCAACGGCACGCGCAGATGATTGTGCTTGCCCCGGAAAATCGCGCGCTGCTGGAGGTGCTCTGGCATCCCCGCGTCAGCAGCCGGCTGGTGGGGCAGGCCACGACACCCCTATTCATACTGCCCGACATGCCCCTCGAGCAGGATTCGCCCGCACCGCTCGGTGAGCCAGACGCTCGCGTGCTGCTTGCGCTCGACGGTTCGCTGCTGGCCGAGGCAGCATTGCCGCTGGCGGTGGAGCTCGCGCAGGCGTATGCTCGTCCGCTAGTGCTCGTACGGGTGGTTGCGCCACAGTTCATGATTGGGGCAGGTGTCGAGGCGATCAAAGCCCAGCGCGAGGCACAATATGCAGAGGAGGCGGAGGCTCATCATTATCTGGTCGAGACCCGCAAGCGCGTCGCCGCGGAAACGCACCTGCCCGTCGAGACGATCGAATTGGTTGGGCCAGTGGCCGAGCAATTGACACATCTGGCCGCATCCCGCCCCGGAAGTGTGCTTGTCATGGGGACGCACGGGCGCACCGGACTGGCGCGCGTGGCATTGGGGAGCGTGGCGGCAGGCGCGTTGAAGCACGCGACCACCCCGCTGGTGATTGTGCCATCACACGCGGCGACCGGCAATACAGATCAACGCTAGTGTTCAGTCCAGAAAGGGCACGACGGTGGGCGTCTGCTCTTGACCTACAGAAGAGACGCTGACGGTGTCAGTGCCCAACTGGACTGAGACCAAGCCAGTATGCATCTGGCTAGTGACGCGGCGCTCGCTCATTCGCCATGTGCGCTTTGCGAGGATACCAGATAACCAGCGCCGCGATGAAGATCAGCGGCAAGAAGGGAGCGTCAGTGGCCTGCGCGAAGGAGATCGCTCCGGTCCCGATCGCATACATCGTCCCCAGCCAATCA
>DAHUXT010000559.1 GCA_027307065.1 Ktedonobacteria bacterium | reverse complement strand
GACGTGCTCGTGTCCTACCTCCCCGTGGGCAGCGAGGCGGCGGCCCGGTTCTACGCGCAGTGCGCGCTCGACGCGGGCGTGGCGTTCGTCAACGCGCTGCCGGTGTTCATCGCGTCGGACCCGGTGTGGGCGGAGAAGTTCCGCGTTGCAGGTGTGCCGATCATCGGCGACGACATCAAGAGCCAGGTCGGCGCCACGATCACGCACCGCGTGCTGGCCAAGCTGTTCGAGGACCGCGGCGTGGTGCTCGACCGCACGTACCAGCTCAACGTCGGCGGCAACATGGACTTCATGAACATGCTCGAGCGCAACCGGCTGCAGTCCAAGAAGATCTCCAAGACCCAGGCGGTCACCTCGCAGATCCCGCACGAGATGGAGCGGGCCGCGGTGCACATCGGCCCGTCCGACCACGTGCCGTGGCTGGACGACCGGAAGTGGGCCTACGTCCGGCTCGAGGGCCGCGCGTTCGGCGACGTGCCGCTGAACCTGGAGTACAAGCTC
>DAHUXT010000558.1 GCA_027307065.1 Ktedonobacteria bacterium | reverse complement strand
CTGGTCTACCAGCGTATTGATCGTATTTTTAAGTTCCAGTATCTCCCCTTTCACATCCACCGTGATCTTTTTCGAAAGATCACCCTTGGCGATGGCCGTGGTCACATCCGCAATATTCCGCACCTGCGCCGTCAGGTTACTGGCCATGAAGTTGACGCTATCCGTCAGGTCTTTCCATGTACCCGCCACGCCGGGGACGGTTGCTTGGCCGCCCAGCTTGCCCTCGGTGCCGACTTCGCGCGCCACGCGGGTCACCTCGGAGGCGAACGAGCGCAACTGGTCGACCATCGTGTTGATGGCGTCCTTCAGCAGCAGAATCTCGCCGCGCACATCGACGGTGATCTTGCGGGACAGGTCGCCGCGCGCGATGGCCGTCGCCACCTCGGCGATGTTACGGACCTGCGCGGTGAGGTTGCTCGCCATCGAGTTGACGTTATCGGTGAGGTCTTTCCACACTCCGCTGACGTCCTTCACGTCAGCCTGCCCTCCGAGCTTGCCTTCC
>DAHUXT010000557.1 GCA_027307065.1 Ktedonobacteria bacterium | reverse complement strand
CCCTGCTCACCCTCACGCTGGCCGCCGCGGTCGGCGCCCACGCCGGCGAGGCCGAGATCCGCAAGAGCCTCGCGGCCATCCCGCAACTGGCCAACATCGACGAGCTGCGCAAGTCGCCCATGCCCGGCATCTGGGAGGTGCGCGGCGAGCCGCAGCACTTCACCTCGTCGAAGATCATGTGCTGGGTCGCGCTGGACCGCGGCTCCAAACTGGCCGAACTCCAGGGCGAGAAGTCCTACGCCCAACAGTGGCGTGCGATCGCCGAGGAGATCAAGGCCGACATCCTCGCCAAGGGCGTCGACTCCCGCGGGGTGCTCACCCAGCGCTACGGAGACGACGCGCTCGATGCCTCTCTGCTGCTGGCGGTGCTGACCCGGTTCCTGCCGCCCGACGACCCGCGGATCCGTGCGACAGTGATGGCCATCGCTGACGAGCTGACCGAAGAAGGCCTGGTGCTGCGGTATCGCACCGACGAGACCGACGACGGGCTCTCCGGCGAGGA
>DAHUXT010000556.1 GCA_027307065.1 Ktedonobacteria bacterium | reverse complement strand
CGGCGACGGGTCGACCGTGGGGAACAAGCCGGCCGCATTGCCGGCCTGGCCCTGCGTGGGGGCTGGGCCGACGGACGGAATGCCGGGCAGGGAGCCGGCCGGCAGCGGCGAGGTGATCGTCATCGGCGGCGCCTGCGGTGGCAGCGGCGCCTGCGGTGGCTCGTCGAGGTCGCGCGCGCGCTCGGCGCGGCGCACCGCGAAGGTCTCGTGCATCGCGACATCAAACCCGAGAACGTGATGGTGCGCGACGACGGGCTCGTGAAGGTGCTCGACTTCGGAATCGCCCGGCTCGCGGACATGAACCAGCCGCGCACGGCGACCACCTCCTTCTCCTCGTCGATGGGCACCCTCGGCTTCATGGCGCCGGAGCAGGCGCGCGGCCGCTGGGAGCTCGTCGACGCGCGCACCGATCTCTGGTCCATCGGCGCGACGATGTTCACCCTGCTGTGCGGACGCTACGTCCACGAGGCTGCGACCGCCAACGAGCAGCTGCTCGAGGCGA
>DAHUXT010000555.1 GCA_027307065.1 Ktedonobacteria bacterium | reverse complement strand
TCAAGGTCCCGGCCGAGGACCTGCTCGGCGAGGAGAACAAGGGCTTCTCTTACCTGGGCCAGAACCTCCCGCAAGAGCGGCTCGCCATCGCCTACGGCGCCTACGCGCAGGCCGCCGCGGCGGTGGAACTCGCGAAGCGGTACACCCAGGACCGGCACATCTTCGGCAAGTCCGTTGCCTCGTTCCAGAACACGAAGTTCGAACTGGCCGCCTGCAAGGCCGAGGTCGACGCCGCCCAGGCGGTCGCCGACCGGGCGCTCGAGGCGCACGACGCCGGCGAGCTGACCGCCGCCGAGGCCGCCTCGGCCAAGCTGTTCTGCACCGAGGTCGCCAGCCGGGTGATCGACCGCTGCCTGCAGCTGCACGGCGGCTACGGCTACATCAAGGAGTATCCGGCCGAACGGTTCATGCGCGACGCGAAGATCACCCAGATCTACGAGGGGACGCAGGAGATCCAGCGCCTCGTGATCGCGCGCGAGATGCTGAAGGAGTCGCGCGCCTTC
>DAHUXT010000554.1 GCA_027307065.1 Ktedonobacteria bacterium | reverse complement strand
GTCGGCGCCTCCACTGTCGCCCACAATGTGGCATGGGCGATCGCGCGGGACCTCGCGCTCGATTCGGTCGTGATCGACCTCGACATGGCGTTCGGCACCGCGAGCCTCGACTACAACAAGGACCCGTTGCAGGGCATTGCGAACGCGGTCTTCGCCACTGAACGGCCCGACAGCGCCTTCATCGAGCGTCTGCTGGCAAAGTGCAACGACCATCTCAGCCTGCTGGCGGCACCCGCTGCGCTCGACCGCGTCTACGATTTCGGCGCCGATGCGTTTGACGCGATCTTCGACACCATGCGCCTCACGACGCCGGTAATCGTGCTCGACGTCCCGCACCAGTGGTCGGGATGGACGCGCCGCGCGCTGGTCGGCGCCGCGTCCGCCGTGATCCCGCTGGCGCTGGCCTTCGGGCTGCACCAGAGCCTCGCCAACCACAAGTCGATCTGCAGCGCGGGCCCGACGCACCTGATGGGCGTCTGGGAGCTGCCGGGGCAGACGCCGGG
>DAHUXT010000553.1 GCA_027307065.1 Ktedonobacteria bacterium | reverse complement strand
GCCTTCGGCGACGCCGCAGGGGTTGGCGTGCTTGACGATGACGCAGGCCGCGGTGCGCTTGGGGTCGAACTCGGCGACGCACTCGAAAGCCGCATCCGTATCGTTGATGTTGTTGTAGGAGAGTTCCTTGCCCTGCAACTGGCGCGCTCCCGCGACCGACGGCGGAATCAGGTGCGCCGTTGTAGCGTTTTCTTCGCTGCTGCCTGTGACGATATCCGCCGCGCCGTCAGCGGATGCGCTCAAGCGCTCGTCCAGCCCGGCGGGCGTGCCACCCCAGGCGTAGAGCGCCGCCTGCTGGTGGGGATTCTCGCCATATTTCAGCCGCATCAGCCGACGCAGGCCGAGTGTCAGCTTTTCGGGGAAAAGCTCGTCCGATGTCCCACGGCGCAGATATTCGGCGATGGCGGTGTCGTAGAGCGCGGTATGCTGGAAGGCGATGGCGGCCAGCTTGCGGCGCGTCTCCGCGCTGGCGGACCCCTGCGTCTGGATCTCTTCGAGGACGATA
>DAHUXT010000552.1 GCA_027307065.1 Ktedonobacteria bacterium | reverse complement strand
CCCAACAGCTTGCTCACGAATTGATTACAATTGCGCCAGGTATTGTGGGTGTGATCGTCGAGCGCGTCGGGGGGCGCTACGGACGCGTAGTCGCAGGACAGGAATTTTTGACCGATACAGTTTTGGGACGCCGTTTCCGCGTCTCGGCCGACTCGTTCTTCCAGGTCAACCTTGTCCAGACGGCAACCTTGATCGAGAAGGCCATACAGATGTTAGACCCACAACGCAATGAAATCGCTTTAGATGGCTATAGCGGTGTGGGACTCTTCTCGGCGTTCCTGGCTGCCCGCTCCGCGCGGGTCATTGCGATTGAGTCACAACCAAGCGCGGTCATGGATGCGCGCGCCAACGCGACCTTAAACAACCAGAACAATATCACGCCCTTAGAGGGGACACTGGAGCGCATTCTCAGCCAGCTCCACTACCGGCGCGAACGCATCGATGTAGCCCTGGTTGATCCGCCCCGAGCCGGGTGTCATCCCAAAGCACTGCAAGCATTGCAGGT
>DAHUXT010000551.1 GCA_027307065.1 Ktedonobacteria bacterium | reverse complement strand
CCTCGTCGCTCTGGTCTTTGCCCTCCTGGTAGATCTTCAGGAAGCCGTCGAACTTGAGGACCGAGCCGGTGGTGCGGAAGGTGTGGTCCGCGCCGTTCTTTCCCCGGGCGGAAACATCGATGGTGGTCTGGTCGAACAGAGCCGGCACCATTTGCGATGCCACGAAACGGTTCCAGATGAGGCGGTACAACTTCATCTCATCTTCGGCCAGGTACCTCTCGACAACTTCCGGCGAATACGCCATGGAAGTGGGACGAATGGCTTCGTGCGCGTCCTGCGCGTCTTTTTTGGACCGGTAGATGTTGGGCGAATCGGGCAGGAATTCCTTGCCGTAGCGCTCCCCGATATACATACGGGCATCGGCGACGGCGTCGTCGGAAACGCGCGTGGAGTCGGTACGCATGTAGGTGATGAGACCGACCGTGTCGGCGCCCACCTCGACGCCTTCATAAAGCCGCTGCGCCAGGATCATGCTTCGTTTTACGCTGAACCGCAGCTTGCGCGC
>DAHUXT010000550.1 GCA_027307065.1 Ktedonobacteria bacterium | reverse complement strand
GGCGCGAAAATGGCGGCGCGTAGCGAGCTTTGGCGTATTGTCCAGCGACAGGTCGCTCATCCCCGCGAACGGCGGCGCGCCAGCCGCCCCTCCCAGACATAGAGAATGCCGTTGGCGATCACCGCCACCAGCAGCACGAACAGCATCGCGCCATACATCGCGCGGTTATCGAAGCTCTGATAGGCAAAGGAAATCGCGTAGCCAAGTCCGGTGCCGGACAGAATGAATTCGCCGGCGATGACGCCGATCAGCACGCCCTGCATCGGCAGCACGTAACCGGAGGCCGGCGTGATGGTGCCGAGGCCAGCCACCGCGCCGGAGATCATGCCGAGCACGGATGGCTTGCCGCGCGTCCACCACTCCAGCGCCATCCAGGTGAAAGCGCCGGCGCTGGCGGCGAGATGTGTCGAGACGATCGCCATGGCCGCGCGCGAATTGGCGCCGAGCGCGGAGCCGCCATTGAAGCCGAACCAGCCGACCCAGAGCAGGCCGGTGCCGACCACCGCCAA
>DAHUXT010000054.1 GCA_027307065.1 Ktedonobacteria bacterium | reverse complement strand
TCTACACTGGCCAGCAGCGCATTCTCGATACCGCTGGTCGTGTCGAGCGGTTCCGCAAGCGCTTCAATCTCAACGAGGAAGAGGCATAGGCTTCTCGATCGTTCGTATAGCGATACCACACGTTCAGGCGCGGGCCAATCTGGTTCGCGCCTGTTGTATTTTCCGGCGGGGGCCATGGTATGCTCCACCGAAGTCACCGGGCGGCTCCCAGATGCGCTACAATGGGCTGTACCAGGTGGCATGTATAACATCAACGGTATCATAGCGAGTATGAGCGCAAGCCAGATGGCGATAGGCAGGGAGAAGAGGGCGTGGCAAAGTTCTATTACGGCGGGCAGGCCGTCGTCGAAGGCGTGATGATGCGCGGGCGGCGCTCCGCGGCTGTCGCGGTGCGGCAGCCAACGGGCGGGATCCTCCTCCACGAGGAACAACTTCCGAAACGAGTCTATGGCGCGAAGGTGGCCACCTGGCCGTTCGTACGTGGCGTGCTGCTGCTCTGGGATATGCTCATCCTCGGCACGCGGATGATGCTCTTCGCCTCGTCGGTAGCGATGCCGCTCGATGAGCCCGATGCGACTGGCCGGACAGATAACACAGGCAGCGGACCAGCCGAGCGCGCGTCACTGCCGACGGCCGCGCCTGGAACGGTCGCCGAGACATCTGGAACGGTGAACAAAGCCGATGCGCGGCTGGTATTGACGCTTGTCTTCTCGCTGGCGTTTGCGGTCGGTCTCTTCTTTCTCCTGCCACTCGGTGCCGTCGGACTGGTCCACCGCTGGCTGCCCAATGACTGGTCTGCCCTGGTGCTGGAGGGCGTCGTGCGGCTGGCGCTGCTGATCGGCTATCTCGCGCTGATCGGGCGGCTGCATGAGATACAGCGTGTCTTTGCCTATCATGGCGCAGAGCATAAAGCGATCAATGCGATGGAGGCCGGTCACCCGCTCGACGTCGCGCATGTGCGGTCGGCATCGCGCGTGCACATTCGCTGCGGTACCGGATTTCTACTGATCGTCATGGTCGTCTCGATTCTGGTCTTCGCGCTGCTGGGGAATCCGCCGATAGTCTGGCGCATACTCTCGCGGGTGCTGCTGGTGCCGGTGATCGCCGCCATTTCCTACGAACTGCTGCGCCTGGGCGCCGCCTACTATCGCTTTCGCATCGTCCGCTGGCTGATGACGCCGAGCCTGGCACTGCAGGGGCTGACAACGCGCGAGCCGGATGATAGCCAGATCGAATGCGCGATTGTATCGCTGGAACGCGTGTTGCGAACTGATGGCGTCGAGACGCTTCAGCCTGTCGCCTGACGACTATCAGCCATCAAGAGCAAGCCTCGGCGACCATCCAATGCGCATCTGCGACCAGGGAGGAAGATCATGTCATCCAACGCGGGCGACCCGCGCGTTTCCGATATCCCAGCCATCGCTCCAGACGGCGATCCTGTTGTTCCCGTCGATCCGGTCGATCCGGTCGATCCGGTCGATCCGGTCGATAGCGCCGCGCGCAAAGAGGCGCTGATGCCCGCCGAGCCGTCGGAGCCGCCAGTTCTCAGCGGTCGCAGTTTGCTACGCAAGGGCTTCTTGCGCTGGCTGCTCACCGGAACGATTCGCGTGATGTACCGCCAATGGACCCGCATCGCCGTCCGCGCCTTCCCCGAAAACTCTCGTCGCGCCGCCTTTGCCACCCGCATTGGCATTTCGCTGCCCGATCAGCTCAACATGAGCTGGATTACGCCGCATCTCGCCGTTGGCGGGCGCATCCGTCCAGTGGATATCCCGCGCCTGGCGCGCACCGGTATTACTCGCGTGGTAGACACGCGCTCAGAGCATCAGGACGACGTCGAGGCGCTGGGTGCTGAAGGCATCGAGTTGCTCTATCTGCCGACGCCAGATACCTACCCGCTGACGGTCGAACAGTTGCGCGAGGGCGCCCACTGGATCAACGAGCAGATAGCCCATGGCGAAAAGGTGTTGGTACACTGTGAACACGGCGTGGGCCGGAGCGTCTTACTGACGGCGTCGGCGTTGGTGGCGGGCGGTATGAGCGCCCACGATGCCGTCGATCTCGTGCAGCGCAGACGATGGCAGGCTGCGCCGAATCACCGCCAGATTGTCCGGCTGCAGGAGTTTGAGCGCGAGGTGCATCGAGTGGGCGCGCACGCATAGAGGCGCCGTCCTGCCAACTCAGCGACACCGTGATTGTGAGAATGGGAGGCACACGATGAGACAATTGCTGTCGCTACGAGCCGCCCATAGTACGCGAACACGACTGGCTACCGTCCTCCTGTTGCTCGGGTTGCTGCTGGCGGGATGCGATGCGGCGACCACTGGCACGAAAATACCCACGGCCACAAGCCCTACCGGCACAGGCACTCCGGCAGCGGGACGCGCCGACTGGCTGGTCTTTGGCTACGATAGCGCCCGCAGCAACGTCAATCCCAACGAGCGCACGCTGAATCCCAGCACTGTTGGCGCCCTCCATCGTCTCTGGCAGGTCGCGCTGTCCGATACCGCCGACTCATCGCCAGTCTATCTCCACGGCGTGAAACTACCAGACGGTCGGAGCGCTGATCTGCTCTACCTCACCACGCGCGGCGGCGATCTGCTCGCGGTCAACGCCGCGGATGGACGCATCATCTGGCGCAAAGCGCACTATGGTGTGCGCTATACCACCTCGTCACCGGCGATAGACCCATCGCGCAGGTACGTCTTTAGCTACGGGCTGGATGCCTTGCTGCACAAATATGATGCTGCCACCGGAAACGAGGTGGCGAGCGGCGGCTGGCCGGTACGGGTGACGACGATGCCGCGCACCGAAAAAGAGTCTTCGCCGCTGAACGTCGCCAATGGGCGGGTCTACGTGACGACTGCGGGCTATCCCGGCGACGCGCCGCCCTACCAGGGGCATGTGATCGGCGCGCGGCTCGATACTGGCGCGGACCAGATCTTCAACAGTCTCTGCTCCGATAAGGCGCATGTACTGAGCAAGGGCGAATGCGGCTTCGACCAATCGGGCATCTGGGCGCGCGGCGGGGCGGTCGTCGAGCCAAAGACTGGTAACATCTATGTGACGACTGGTAACGGCGCCTGGAACGGCCGCACCAACTGGGGCGATAGCATCCTCAAGCTCAGCGCGGATGGATTGCGCGTGCTCGACAGTTATACCCCCGTGAACCAAAATACCCTCAACATTACCGACGCCGACCTGGGCAGCGCCGCGCCCGGTCTACTCCCGGATATTCCCGGTAGCCGCACACCACATGTGTTGATTCAGGGTGGCAAAGACGAAAAACTGCGCCTGGTCAATCGCGACGATATGAGCGGCAAAGGCGGGCCAGGTCATCTCGGTGGCGAGCTGGCGGTGCTCGATTGGCCGGGCTGCGCGCTTTTTACGCAGCCGGTGATCTGGCAGGAGGGCCAGACGATCTGGGTGACGCTCGCCGGGCGGTGCGGAATGGCGACCTATCAGGTTGGCAGCGATGGCAACGGCGATGTGACACTGCACAGCATCTGGCACAACGACCTGGATGTGACGACGCCCGTGCTGGCGGGTGGTGTGCTCTTCGCTGCGAAGAGTGGGACGGTCTACGCGCTGGATGCCCACAGCGGGCGCCAACTCTGGAAGAGCGACAGTCCAGGCGCGGGGGGAACCATCGGCGCGATTCACTGGGAAAGCCTGATTGTCGTCAACGGACGTATCTATATCCCCGACGACAATGGCAAACTGACCGCATACGGCCTCTGAGCCAATTGCCCGCGTCTCCGCGCGTCTCCGCGCTAGGCGCCGGGGACCGCGTGATGGGCCGCGATCTGCCGCCAGAACAAGTCAGCCAGCACACGATAGCCTGCATCCGAAGGATGGAAGCCGTCGCCGCTGATGTAGTCTGGGTGCGCTGCCAGCGTCGAATTGAAGAGATCCACCAGCACCGCGTGATGCTTGGCGACCACCGCCGCAATACTCGCGTTCCACCGCTGGGCAAGCGCGCGAATCTGAGTGGCCGGTACTCCATGGAGGCAGGGGTCCAACGTCGACGAGGCATTACGAATCGCGGGGAGCAGGCTGAAGTCGGGGGCGTTGGCGACGAACACCTGCGCGTGTGTCTGCGCCTGAAGCTGGCCGAGCAGGGCGTCGAGGTCGCGCGTGTAGTCGGCGAGCGGCGTGCACTGGCGGAAGTCATTGCCGACCAGCCAGACAGTCACCAGTGTCGGATGCGCCGTGAGCGCCTGTGGCAGTTCGTTGACCAGCGCCTGATGTACGGTGTAGCCATTGACGCCCAGATTCAAAGCGAAGGCATGCGGCGGCAGATGCGCGATCAACAGGGGCACGTAGGCTTTCGTGTTGGGGTCAGTCGCGCCTACGCCGACGGCATCCGATGCGCCGAGCGCGACATAGACCATCGACGGCGGCGTTGTCGGGTCCGCGATTGGCGCAGACTGGCGAGCGCCCGTCGCTGAGGCACAGGCCGATGATGCCAGCAGTGTAATCGCCAGTAGCGGCAGTATTCCCTTCCCTACGAACCGAAGCAGTCTCCGCGCGGTGCTCATAGTTTCATCCCTCTGTGGCTCTGGTCTTCCCACGGAAAATTGTAGCGATGGGGTGTTCCGAGCAACAAGGGACGCTCTCGCCCGCGACAAATCTGCGACGCGACGAAGAGAGCGCGAGGCAATCCACCATTTTGGCGGATCCTGGCGCTCTTGCGATTGGCGTGATATCGCGCTAATGCTGGACGCGCGCGCGTTCGAAGCAGTCGCTGCAATAGACGGGCTTGTCGTTGCGCGGCAGGAAGGGCACCTGATCTTCCTTGCCGCATTCGGCGCAGGTAATCACATGCATCTCGCGAGGTCCGCCATTTCCCCGATTGGCGGACATGGCCTGTTTGCGGCGCTGGCGGCAGTCTGGACAGCGGCCGGGTTCGTTGAGTAGTCCTTTCTGCTGGTAGAACTCTTGCTCACCAGCGGTAAAGACGAAGTCCTGCGCGCACTCGCGGCACTGTAGGGTCTTGTCCTGGAACATGGTTCGTGGGCCTCCTCGGGATACCTGCGCCACTCGGCACATCGGCATATCTGCCGTCACGCGGTTGATTTCGCGTGTCGCGCCGCGGTGGGCGCGGGTCTATTCGGCAGAAAGGACTTGCTACCCTCCCAGTAAGTAATTACTAGGAGAAAGCACGGGGGAAATACCGAGCAAAGAATACACGGTACGCGAAACAATTGCAAGCCATAGGAGTGTTCCTGCCCAGAATCCCAGAAATTACCCTTGAAGAGACAACTTGGTTGGGGATAGGCCGTAGAATGAGTGGGAACAGGCTGTTCATTCTACGGCTTTTTTCGACGTCGACCGAAGGGGAGGGATATCCGTGGCATATAACGACAGTGACAGCACCGCATTTTCGCCGAACTCACCGCCACCACCGCTCGATCCGCCACCGGCGGAGGGGCGGACGGACGGTTACGGATGGCAGGGACAGGCAGCGAGCACGCCCTCTCAATCCTATCAGCCATACGGCCCGCCGAGGGGTGGATACTACGCCGGACCAATGGCGCCCGCGACCAGCGGATACGCGATTGCCAGCTTGATCTGCTCGGTGCTGGGCTTCATCGGCATTCCTGGCCTTGGCACGATCTTCGGCATCATCTTCGGGCATCTCGCCATACGCGAGATTGACCGCTCAAACGGGATGCTGCAAGGGCGTGGACTGGCGCAGGCCGGGCTCATCCTGGGTTATATCGCAGTAGGGCTCGCCGTGCTGGCACTGGCGATCGTCATACTCTTCGCGCTGCTGGGAACAGGCGCGGCGCTGTTTGGCCCTCACCAGTAAACCAGGGTCAGTCTGACGAATAACCTGTCATGTGCTCCCTTCGTGTAGGGCAAGAACGAATGCCGCCGGGAGATCCTTGGCAATCCTCTCAACTCGCCTCGTTGGGGGAAGGGATGAAAATGCCGCCTGTTCAGGCAGATGCCGCATTCCGAGCCAGCGATCAGACTTCCCGGCCAGCCCAGCGGAGGACACGCAAGGCGCGAAGCGTGATCCAGCGGCTCGGCTTGCCCTCGCGTTCGCCCAGATCGACCAGCAGCTTGTCGTGGTGGGCGTGCTCGAGGAGCCATCGGCCGTCGGCATCGCGCTTGGACTCAACGACGCCAACTGCCTCGTTGACCCGCTCGTCCGGCGTGACACCGGCTGCTTGCAGGTAGTCGAGCCCACGGAGGATGTCATAGTGCCATCCGTCGGGGAAAGAGAACTGTAGCCAGTCACTCTCTCCTTTGTGAGGGACGATTACCTCGCCGGTCGACAGCCGACGGAACAGCCCTCGCTTGAGCAGGTACTCCTGGCCGCGGTTGCGGGCGGCGGCGACTGCGGCGTCACCACCTATGGACCGCTCGAACTCGAGTAGGCCTTCTAGCACGTTGATGGTCGTGTCGAATGAGCCTCGCGTCGAGCCCCGCTCTTGCTCGCAGTTCCAGCCGCCGTCCTCCATCTGCTCGGTGAGGAGCCGGTTGACGATGCCGCGTACGTCTACGCCGAAGTAGGCGCCGATCGCGACGGCCCTGCCGTTGATGCACGGTTCAACTTCGCCATCGAAGTAGGGTTCGTTGTCGTGTTCCCAGCGACTGTTGGCTCGGACACCCTCGATGGCGTGCCGGACCTTCTCTGTGGTAGGGTCAACGCCGAACTGTTGGAGCAGCTGGAGCGTGTACGTCGTCGATATCCATTCGGGGAATAGGGCACCGCTGCTCCACTGGCCATCGGTGCCCTGGGCGGCGAGCAATTGCGCGCCCCAGCCTTCATGCGCGATGCGCGCGCGCTCAGCCGCGACCTCGTCGGGGGGCGCAGGGGTCAAGTCTCGCAGAGCCTGCCAGCGAATGGCGGGGTCCGAATCCAGTAGCCATTCCAGAACCGTCATGACATTCTCCTCTTCTCTTACGGAGTGGATATACACTCACACCGAAAACTGCCCTCGACGCTTCAAGTGATTCAATAGCTTCCGAAGCTACCCCTTTCGTCCATGCGAGTCAGGATAATGACTGGGATGTGCCGGGCGGTTTTCTGCCGATAGTCGGAGATGGAGAAGCCGAGTACTCGGGCGTGCTGGGCATAGAGTCGGTCGCGTTCCGCGCCCTCGACCACCGTAGCACGGGCGCGGAAGGTTTCGGAGCCTAGTTCTACTGTCACTGTGGAGTGCGCCACGAGATTGTAATACCAGTCGGGATGGCTAGGCGCCCCGCCCGCTGAGGCGATGATGACGATATGGTTGCCATCGACCGAATAGGCTACCGGCGTGGTGCGCGGCTGGCCGCTCTTGGCCCCCGTGGTGGTGAGCAACACCAAAGGGCCGGGATAGTCGGACGTGCCGCCAGTGGCGCAAAATTGTTCGATGATATGTTGGTTATAGTTGTTTGGGCCGCTCATGATCGCTCCTCAGATTAGGAGTAAGAGGATGTAGGGTTGGCTATTCCTTCCCGTGGACAACATATCGGAAATTGCCGGTTGCCGCATGCTGCTGCCGTTGCCCCGTGAGCAATGGCAAGCCAGTTCGCCAGCGCGCCAGTTCGCGAGACGCCTGCGTGCTGGCCGTCCTCGCTGCCTCCGCCCTCCTTGCGTTCGACGCTCTCCTGCCCCACAATAGAGGCTGATTGAACTAGAATGGTGAGCCTCTGCCGTTGGCGCAGTCACGCCGATGCCGTTAGTTGGAACGGTGGCACGGTGGCTGCCTTGGAGTCGGCTCCGTCAGGAGAATCGCATGCCCGCTGATATGCCCGCGCAGCAACCATCGTCACATCTGGGAGCAGTGTCCGGCGCTGCTGAAACGCCTGGCTATCCGCCCTCGTACGCCGGTTATCCTGCCTACCCGTCATACCCGTCTTACCCGGCGTATCCTGTCTATCCCACGGATCCGAGCCTGGGCGCAGCACCCTACCCGTATCCGTACGCGGGGGGTGGCTATTATCCGTGGATGTTCTGGCCACCCGCGCCCCGGTTGGGCACCTGGGCACTTACCAGCATGATCTGCGGCGCCGTCTCAATCGTCACCCTGCAGTGGGTCGTCGCTTTGCTGGCCGTGGTGTTCGGGTTCGTGGGCCTGAGTGAGGTGAAGAAATCGGCGGGCCAGGTGGAGGGCCGCGGATTTGCGATTGCGGGTGTCGTGATGGGATTCGTCTCGATTGCGATCAGCCTGGCCATCGTCGTGCTCTATATCCTCTACCTGGTGGTGCTCTTCTCAGCCCTCGGCGGGTATCCGGGATAGGCTGGCCAGACAGTGTGACGTGATAGTGTCGCCTGCGCGAGATGCGCATGGTATACTGCAGCACACAAGAGCGCGGTTGACCGCGCATCCTCACCCGCCCGCTGGCTTTCCCCAAGCGGACGCGCGGCACCTGAGCGATCGAAACGGGAGCTTGTGACATGGATATGCACGATCTCGAAGCGACTGATCCCGAAATCGCCGATATCATTCGTCGCGAAGAGCAACGCCAATTCACCGGTATCGAGCTGATAGCCTCCGAGAACTACGTCAGCACCGCCGTCGCCGAGACGATGTCGAATGTGATGGTCAACAAGTACGCCGAAGGTCTGCCCGGCAAACGCTACTATGGCGGCTGCGAAGTGGTGGACGAGGCGGAGCGGCTGGCCATCGAACGCGCCAAACAGCTCTTCGGCGCGGAGCACGCGAACGTACAGCCGCACTCTGGCGCGCAGGCAAATGCCGCCGCCTACCTCGCGATGATCCAGCCAGGTGATACGGTGCTAGGCATGGCGCTGGACCAGGGCGGCCACCTGACGCACGGCTCCAAGGTGAATTTCTCCGGCAAGTTCTACCACTTCGTCTCGTATGGCGTTGACCGCGATACCGAGACGATTGACTACGATGAACTGGAACGGCTGGCCCAGGAGCACAGGCCCAAGCTGATCGTCGCGGGGTTTTCCGCGTATCCCCGCAGACTCGACTTCGCGCGCTTCCGGCAGATTGCCGATAGCGTTGGCGCGCTGCTGATGGCCGACATTGCCCATGTGGCGGGATTGGTGGCGACGGACCTGTATCCCAGCCCGATTCCTTACTGCCACGTCGTTACCACGACCACCCACAAGACGCTACGTGGCCCGCGTGGCGCGCTGATACTCTGCACGAGCGAGTGGGCGGCGAAGATCGATAAAGCCGTATTCCCTGGAACCCAGGGCGGCCCGCTGATGCATATCATCGCGGCGAAAGCGGTCGCCTTCAAAGAGGCACTCAGCCCCGCGTTCAAGGTGTATCAGCAGCAGGTCATTGACAACGCGCAGGCGCTCGCGACCTCGCTGCAAGAGCGCGGGTTGCGGCTGGTGTCTGGTGGCACCGACAACCATCTGATGCTGGTCGACGTGCGGCCGCTACATGTGACAGGTCGCGAGGCTGAGGATGCGCTGCAGGCGGTGCACATCACCGTCAACAAGAATGGCATCCCATTCGACCCGGAGCCACCCGTGCGCACCAGCGGAGTCCGCCTGGGCACGCCAGCCGTGACGACACGCGGCTTCGGCGTCGGTGAGATGCGCGAGGTAGCCGATCTGATTGACGAGGCCATCCAGCAGCGCGCTGACCCCGCCGCGGTAGCAAAGACCAAAGAGCGTGCAATTGCCCTGGCAACCGCGTTCCCATTGCCGGGCGTGTTGATTTCGAAAGACCTGGAGCCGCAAGCGCATGTAACTCGCTAACGACGCTCCCTTCCAGGCCTGCATCCGGTTGAAGAATCGGCGGGGCGCAATGGGGCATTCTCGCCGATCCTGTTCGCAAGCGACGAAAGGACAGATCCTCCTATGAACGTCTATCGCGCGCAACAGATTCGCAACGTCGCCGTGATCGCGCATGGTGGGTCGGGAAAGACCTCGTTGATTGATGCCGCGCTCTATGATACGGGCGCGGTCAATCGTATCGGCAGGGTGGATGATGGCTCCTCGGTCTCCGATTACGATCCTGATGAGATCAAGCATCACCAGTCCATCAATCTCACCGTCGTTCCGGTCGAGTGGCAGGGCGGCAAGATCAACCTGCTCGACACTCCCGGCTTCGCGGACTTCGTCGGCGAGGTGATGGCGGCGCTGCGGGTGGCCGATGCGGCGCTGGTGGTGGTCTCCGCCGAAAAAGGCGTCGAAGTTGGCACGGAGTTGGTCTGGCGGTATGCCAACAAACAGGACCTGCCACGGATGGTTTTCGTCAACAAGCTCGATCGCGAAAATACCAGCTTCGACCGTTCGCTTGAGTCGCTGCGCTCGCATTTTGGCACGCGTGTCGTGCCGCTGACGATTCCCATTGGCGAGCAGGCGGGGCTCACTGGCGTGATCGATCTGGTGGCGAACAAAGCCTATAGTTTCTCCGGCGATAAAGCGACCGCTGGCGCGGTGCCGTCCGAGATGGCCGACGATGTGCGCAAGTATCGCGAGCAACTGGTGGAGACCGCCGTTGAGAGCGACGACGACCTGATGTCAAAGTATCTCGAAGGCGAGGAAGTCACCGAGGAGGAGCTGCGCGGCGCCATCAAGGCGGGCGTTGCGTCGGGGCAGGTCGTGCCCGTGGCTGCGGGCTCGGCGGCGAAGAATATCGGCATTCAGACGTTGCTCGACGCGATGACAGAGTACCTGCCATGCGCTGCGGATCGGGCGACAGCTGACGCCAGTGCCACGCCAGTGGCCTTCGTCTTCAAGACGATTGTCGATCCGCAGAAGGGTACTCAGACAATGTTCCGGGTCTACCAGGGAACGATCAAGCCCGATAGTCACCTCTTCAATGTCAATACCAGCACCGACGAGCGCCTGGCGCAATTGCTCTGCCTGCGCGGCAAGCTGCAGGAAACGATGACCGAAGTCTCGGTTGGCGACATCGCGACGGTCGTGCGGCTGAACAAGACGCACACTGGCGATACCCTTGGCGCGAAGGATACGCAGCCGCTGCCGCCGATCAACTTCCCCGCGCCGGTCTTTACGGAGGCGGTGCATCCGAAGACGCAGAGCGACCTCGACAAATTGGGTACCGCGCTCTCGCGTATGCTCGAAGAAGACCGCACATTGCACATGGATCGCGATCAGGAGACAGCGGAGATGCTGCTCTCTGGCATGGGCGAATCGCACCTCGACATCGCGATAGAACGGATGCAGCGGCGCTACGGTGTGGAGGTGCTCAAGAGTGACCGACGCGTGCCCTACCGCGAGACGATTCGCAAGAAGGCGCGCGCCGAGGGCCGCCACAAAAAACAGACCGGTGGCCATGGGCAGTTCGCCGATGTCTGGCTGGAGGTAGAGCCGCTGACGGAGGGCGATAAACAATACGTCTTCGAGAATAAGATTGTTGGCGGCGTGGTGCCAAGAGAATATGTGCCTGGCGTCGAAAAGGGCGTCGCCGATTCGGTGAAGCAGGGCTTCATCGCGGGCTACCCGATGGTGCATGTTCGGGTGGCGCTGGTGGATGGCAAGTACCATCCGGTCGACTCGTCGTCGCAGGCATTTGAAACGGCCGCGCACCTCGGCATGAAAGAGGCTGTGGTACAGGCGGGACCCACCCTGCTCGAGCCGATCATGAATGTGACGATCACCGTACCCGACGCGAACATGGGCGACATCAGCTCCGATCTGAACACCAAGCGGGGGCGTATCATGGGGATGGAGCCGACCGACGACGGCATGCAGCGCATCACCGCGCAGGCGCCGCTCGCAGAACTGCTGCACTACGCCACCGACCTTCGCTCGATGACGCAGGGCCGCGGCAGCTTCACCATGGAGCTCTCAGGCTACGAGGAGATGCCCGCCAACATCCAGCAGCAGGTGATCGACGCCCACAATAAGGAGAAGAAAGAGAAAGAGGCGCACGCCTAACGTTGACCTCTCACCCTGCCCCTCCCCATGTCGGGGAGGGGTGTGCCTCGGACGTGCACACTACATGACGCCAGCGATCATGCCGCCGTCGATCTGGATGCTCGTCCCAGTAATGTACGCTGCCTGTTTCGACGCCAGGAATGCGACGAGCGCCCCAACTTCTCCCGGCTGGCCGACGCGACCCAATGGCAGGCCACGACCCGCCTCCTCGATGGCCTGCTCGAAGCTGATGCCACGTCGTGCGGCGTCCGCGCCGCGCAACTCGCGCTGGCGATCCGTCAAAATGATGCCGGGTAGCACGTTGTTGACGGTGATGCCTGAACTCCCGACCTCTTTGGAAAGCGTCTTTGCCATCCCGACGACCGCCGCGCGCAGGGCGTTGGAGAGAATGAGGCCATCTATCGGCTGCTTGACGCTGGTGCTGAGGAGGTTGACGATGCGTCCCTGCCCGCTCGCCTGGAGCAGTGGCAGCGCCTCGCGCACCAGCCGCACCACGCTCATCAGCGTAATCTGAACGGTCTTCTCCCAGTCGACGTCACTCACGCTGCTGAAGCTGCCGGGTGGCGGTCCGCCCGCGTTGTTGACCAGCACATCCAGTCGTCCGAACTTTTCGCGCACGTGCCCGACCAGTTGCGTTGCCGCGTCGGGTGATGAGACATCCAGCGTCATCGTCTCCACCTGCACGCCTGTGGATGCCGCGCGAATCTCGCGTGCCGCCTCGTCCAGCCGCAGCGGGCCACGGGCGCAGATCAGCAGCGATGCGCCATCCGCCGCGAGCGCCTTGGCGCTGGCAAGACCCAGCCCGCGACTGGCCGCCGTTACCAGCGCGACGCGTCCTGATAGCCCGAGATCCATCCGCAACGCTCCAATCTGCTGTCAGCCGCTTTGGCACCATCCGCACTCATCGCGGCATGACGTTTGCAGCCATTATACGGCGCGCGCAAACCATCGCCCAGTTCCCAGACTCGCGTGCCGCCGGGTGGGAATAGAAGTGGCGCGGCCCACAATACTGGCAGATGCTACACTATGATGGTGATCAGTGGGCTTTTGCGAAGAAGGATGCGCGCCCGTGGAGCCATCGCAGCTGCCATATTTTCCCCGTCCGTCGCAGCCGCCTGTACCCCAGCGGTATCGGTCGAAGCGATCGGTTCTGCTGACCGTCAGCATAGTGGTGGTCGCCCTTCTCGTGCTTGGTGGCGGCTATTTCGCGCTGCTGAGGTTGCTACACACCGCGTCTATCGGTATCACTGCCCAACCGACAGATACCCCGTTGAGGCGGGCGCGAGTGGATATCGCTATCTTCGCGCCTACTGTCGGCGGCACGATCGACGACTTCCGGCGGCAGTACGGCAATGCCTCCGATAGCCAGGGCCTGAGCTATGTGGCTACGATTGCGGGCCAGCAGGTGCAGATCACACTCGCGGTCGATGATCCGAGCCTGAGCCTTGACGGCTATGCGCATGTGACCGATGTGGAAGTGCAGGCGGCGGACTTCCTGCACGGCAGCGAGCCGTGGAGCGCTTCGACCGCCAATGCGATCGCGAAAGCCTTCCTGCCCGCCGACGCGCAATTCCAGCGCGCCGTCACGAATATCCCTGTTGGCAATGGCAATGCCGTTATCAGCGATTACGTCTACCAAAGCAGTGGAATGGCCACGACATTTACGCCCAGCGCGTTTACCAATGGTTCCGGGGACAAGCGTGCGCCTGTAGGTACGGTCCACTATTTCTGCCAGGCGTTGCCGCCAGCTACCAGCGGATATGACTGGTGCATCATCACCATTGGCACCTATTAGCACCTATTCAAATCGCATGGACTCTGCTGCGCACCCGCGCGCCGAGACCATCCGCGATGCCTCTTTCTCCTGCGCATCGGTACGTGGCGTGACCTTTCCACTGGGTGTCGTGTGTGTTCGTTGTGTACTCATGAGGGAATGGACGAGACGCCCAGAGTGTATGCAGGGCTGGAGCAGAGAGAAAGATATGGAAAGCTGGGGGATGCAGAAAGCATCCGGCATGGCGGCGAGAGGAACGCTCTGGGGTCGCCTGCTGCTGGCGATTGGGAACGGTGAGCCAGCTAAGGCAGCGGCAGCGCTCCCCACACCACGGCGTGCACTCCCTGGGGGAGAGATCGGTGAGTTCGAGCCCTTCTTCCGCGCGCACGAACGCGACATCTTCACCTATCTGTGGCGCATGACCAGCGATGAGCAGGCTGCCTATGATCTCGCCCAGGAGACATTCTTGCGCGCCTGGCAGCACTTCGCGAGGATAGGTGACTACGAGCGCCCGGGCGGCTGGCTCTTCCGTGTCGCCACGCACCTTGCGCTGAACCATCTCCGCAGCCGGGCGACGACCCTTGGCGCGGCTGTCTCGCTCGATGCTGTTGCCGGCGTTCGCAGCGCATTACCGCAGTCTCATGCAATTGCCGACCTCAGCGCCCGTGTCGCCGGAACTGATACGGTGCGCCGGGCCCTCATCGCGATCTCACCCCGGCAGCGTGCCGCGCTTGTGCTACGCGAAGTCTACGGACTTTCCTGTGGCGAAGTCGCCTCCGCGCTCGGGATCTCCGCTGGAGCCGCCAAGACATTGCTCTGGCGCGCACGCGACGAGTTCCGAGACCGCTATGCTGAGGAGGCTCGCTAATGCCAACGCCCAATGCGCCCGACCAGTCGATCTGCTCTCTGGGCGTCTCCGACCGCACCCTCTCGGCCCTGCGCGACGACGCCGTAAGCCGAGCCGAAGCTGCCCACCTTGCCGCCCACGTCGAGAACTGTCCCGTCTGCAGCGAGCGCCTCGCCGCCTTCGACGACCTTGCCTCTATCCTGCGTTCCGAACGTTCCCCGGAGCCCGATGAGCGCCTGTGGTCGAGCCTGACCACCGCCGCAGGGTCGTCTGGCTGGCCCGCGCACATCCGGCGTCTGCGCTTCCCTGGCAGCGGTCCCACGCACCCGTCGTGGAGCCGCGTGAGCGCGCTCGTCGCCGTGATCCTGCTGACCATTGGCTTCGTCGCCCTTTTCAGCTTCGAACGTCTGACCGTACCGGCGCAGCCGAAGCCGACCGCCACGCTGCTGCCCACCGCGACGCTTGCCCTGGCCCCGACCGCTACGCTGCTGCCCGATCTGCTTCCCGCCCATCCGCTCGCCTGGCACCCCCTTGGCGCGACGGTGCCGTCGGACTCTATCGCGTTCGCCAATGATGGGAAAACTGCGTACCGGTGCTCGACGCAGTTCAATTCGCCTCTGAATATCTGGCGCACCACCGACCGTGGTGCCCACTGGATTCCGGCTCGTGCGTTTCCCACCGACCCGACCATGAACGCGTGTGAGCTGCTAGTGGACGCGTCCGACCCATCTGTCGCAGCGCTCGCCTGGCAACCTCGCGGCGGTGGCGCTGGAGACTCGTACACTGGCCTGATGACTACCGTCGATGGCGGTGCCACCTGGCAGGCGGTGCCATCGCAGCCCTACATCCACATTGACCAGCTCGACTCGCGCGGTGGTGTGATCTTCGCGGTCCGCGAGACCGTCAGCAGCACCAACGCAGCCGAATATCATCTGTGGGCGAGCGGCGACCGTATGCGCACGTGGCGTCAGGTGGACCACGGGCTGGCCCCGGCTGTTGCTGGTTTCTGGCTCCAGCCCGAGGGGTCTGGCATTCTCGTTGTCGTCAGTGGGGGCGCCAATGCGATCGCTTCGCAGCTTTGGA
>DAHUXT010000549.1 GCA_027307065.1 Ktedonobacteria bacterium | reverse complement strand
CGATGCGCGCGGCGCGGCGATGGGTTGGCCGTCGTCGCCAAAAACGATACGTCGCGCGGCGCGGAAGCGGCTATGGCGGTAGTCGAGATGGAGATCCTTCGCGGCCAGTTCGCGTACCACAGCCTCGCCAGTGAAGAGCACACGCGCAGTGCGCAGCGTATCGGCGATGCACCCGCCGATATTGTTATCCTTTGCGCCCGCGTTGCTGACCACCGCGCCGCCGACCGTGCCGGGCACGCCCGCGCCCCATTCCAGCCCGGCAAGTCCGCGCGCTGCCAGCGCCTTGACCAGCTTCGGCAGATTGACACCGCCATCGGCGGACAGCAGCACGTGATCGTCGTCCGCGTCGTCGACATGCCATGAGGCGCTGGTCAAGCGAGCGACAATGCCACGGGCGCCCGCATCGGCGTAGAGCACATTGGTGCCATTGCCGACAAGCATCAATGGCCATTTCCGGGCGGATACCAGCGCCACCAGGTGCGTCAGTGTCTCTTCCTTATCGACCGCCAT
>DAHUXT010000548.1 GCA_027307065.1 Ktedonobacteria bacterium | reverse complement strand
CTACCTCGCGCTGCGCGGAACGTACGATTTGATCGTGCTCGACCTGATGCTGCCAGGCGGCTATAACGGCCTGGAAATCTGCCGCGAGGTGCGCGCGCAGAAGATTCCGTCGGCAATATTGATGCTGACGGCGCGAGGCGCGGTGGAGGACCGGGTCGCCGGCCTGCGCATGGGCGCCGACGACTACCTGGTCAAGCCGTTCGCGATGGAAGAACTGCTCGCCCGTGTGGATGCGCTGCTGCGTCGTGGACGCGCCATCACCGAGGTGAAGCAGCTCGAGGTGGGCGACCTCACGCTCGACCTGATGCGGCGCGAGGCGACCCGCGATGGCAAGATGATCGAGCTAACCGCGAAAGAATTCGCCCTGCTGGAATACCTGATGCGACATCCGGGTCAGGTGCTGACGCGGACGCAGATCATCGACCATGTCTGGCAGTACGACAGCGAGGCGCTTTCGAACGTGGTAGACATTTACGTTCACTATCTCCGCGACAAGATTGACCGGGGCTTC
>DAHUXT010000547.1 GCA_027307065.1 Ktedonobacteria bacterium | reverse complement strand
CAAAGGGAAGACCCGTCACCCGCGCGATCTCTGCGATCGTCTCGCGGGCAAAACCCTCCGGCGCATTCAGCCCGGTACCCACGGCTGTCCCGCCCAGCGGCAGTTCGTAAAGCCCGGCCATCGCGTGTTCGATGCGGGTGACAGCGCAGCGCATCTGCTGCGCGTAGCCGCTGAACTCCTGCCCCAGCCGCATTGGCACTGCGTCCTGCAGATGCGTGCGCCCGATCTTGACGATGTGGTCGAAGGCCCGCGCCTTGGCGGTCAGCGCCGCCTCCAGCGCCTCCAGCGCCGGGATGAGGTCGCGCTCCATCGCCTCGGCGGCGGCGATGTGCACCGCCGTCGGGAAGACGTCGTTCGACGACTGCCCCATGTTGACGTGGTCGTTGGGGTGGGCACCCTCGCCCGCGAGCGTCGCGATGACCTCGTTGGCGTTCATGTTCGTCGACGTGCCCGAGCCGGTCTGGAAGACGTCGATCGGGAACTGCTCGTCGTGCTCGCCAGACGCGACGCGA
>DAHUXT010000546.1 GCA_027307065.1 Ktedonobacteria bacterium | reverse complement strand
ACGTAGTCCCACCAGGCGCCGGCCACGATCAGCTCCCGCAGCGTCTCCAGGAGGGCCGGATCCCGCAGCCGCCGCGCCGCGGGGGTGTCGAGCAGCGCGATGGCGGCGTAGCGCTCCTCACGGAAATCCGCCGCGTGCCACAGCTCCAGGACGGTGTCGGCGACGTCCGCGGCGGCGGCGAACGGCCGCCGCCGGGCCTGCGCCCTGGTCAGCGTCCGCATCACCGGTACGCGCACGCCGAGGTACGGGGTCGCCGACTTCATGTACGCCTGCATCGCGGGCGCACGCTTCGGGTCCGCTGCGGCCACGAGCGCCGCGCGGACCGTGAGGAGGAGGCGACGCTCGCTACGCGACTTGGGCGGCATCGGCATCGCGCCGCGGAGCCGCGTTGCGCACCGTGTCGACTGCCGCGTTCATGTTGACGCTCACGAGGCGCGACACGCCGGACTCCTGCATGGTGACGCCGTAGAGCACGTCCGCCATCTGCATCGTTCGCTTGATGTGCGTGATGAGG
>DAHUXT010000545.1 GCA_027307065.1 Ktedonobacteria bacterium | reverse complement strand
TCCGTTCTCAAACGGTAGCCGATCCCCGGCACGGTCAGGATCAAGTCCGGCGCGCCGGGATCGGCCTCGAGCTTCTGGCGGATTTGCCCGATATAGACCCGCACGAACTGCGTATCGGAGATGGTGCCGCCCCAGCCGGCCGCAAGAAGCTGCTTGTGGGTAACGATCTGGCCTGCGTGACGGGCCAGACAACTGAGGAGATCATATTCCTTGGCAGTGAGGTCAACCTCCTGTCTCAGGACCCTGACCACGCGCCGCTCGAAGTCTATGTCCAGGCCGCGGCCCGAATAGGTCGAAGCATCGCGACTTTGTCGCTCGGCATGCCGCAAGGCCGTGCGCAACCGAGCCTGCAACTCACCCATATGGAATGGCTTGGTGATGTAGTCGTCGGCGCCAAGGTCGAGAGCTGCGATGCGCTCTTCCTCGTCGTGGCGAGCCGAGAGCACCACGATTGGCGCCTTTGTCCATTCACGGAGTGCCTGAATGACCTGCTTGCCGTCCATGTCCGGCAGCC
>DAHUXT010000544.1 GCA_027307065.1 Ktedonobacteria bacterium | reverse complement strand
GGTGTAGCGCTCGACCAGGTCGGCCAGCTCGGCCGGCCGCCCGGTCTCCCGAAGGTAGGCCAGCGTCTGCTCGTCGATCGGGAACATGGCCGAGGTCGACCCGAACTCCGGCGACATGTTGCCGATCGTGGCCCGGTTCGCAACCGGGACGGCGGCGACGCCGTCACCGTGGAACTCGACGAACTTTCCGACCACGCCGTGCTTGCGCAGCAGCTCGGTGATCGTGAGCACCAGGTCGGTGGCGGTGGCGCCGCTGGGCAGTTCGCCGGTCAGCCGGAAGCCGACGACCTTCGGGATCAGCATCGAGACGGGCTGGCCGAGCATGGCTGCCTCCGCCTCGATGCCGCCGCACCCCCAGCCAAGCACGCCGAGGCCGTTCATCATCGTCGTGTGCGAGTCGGTGCCGACCAGTGTATCAGGGAACGCCACACCATCGCGCGTCTGCACGACTTTGGCGAGATACTCCAGGTTCACCTGATGCACGATGCCCGTACCCGGCGGCACGACGCTGAAATC
>DAHUXT010000543.1 GCA_027307065.1 Ktedonobacteria bacterium | reverse complement strand
GCCCTCGATCTGATGAAACATCGGCGAATGGCTCGCGTCCGGCGGATCGTTGCGGTGCACCGTCCCAGGAATGACGATGCGAATCGGCGGCCGCATCTTCTCCATGGTGCGAATCTGCACCGGGGAGGTGTGCGTACGCAGAAGCAGGCGCTCGCGCTGCGGCTTCGACTGCTGGCCGGCAATGAACAGCGTGTCCTGCGTGTCGCGCGCCGGGTGGTTCGGCGGAAAATTCAGCGCCTCGAAATTGTAGTAATCGGTCTCGACGACGGGCCCTTCGGCGACAGAGTAGCCGAGACGCTCGAACACTGACACGATCTCGTTTCGAGTTTTGATAACCGGATGCTGGGCTCCGATGGGACGACGAATGCCGGGCAGAGAGATGTCGACGGCAGGGCCAAGATCAACGGTGCTGAAACCACCATACTCGCGCGCTGGTGCTTTTTGCAGGCGCAGTTGATTTTGGGCGACCTCGACCTGCCCCTCGACGTGTTTCCTAAGCCAGTTAACCTTCTGCCCA
>DAHUXT010000542.1 GCA_027307065.1 Ktedonobacteria bacterium | reverse complement strand
AGCGCCAGCAGCCACGCCCCGCGCCGCGCCAGATCCGGCAGGGTAAAAGCTCCTGTGCTCGTCTCCTTCTCCGCGAGCGCCGCGCCATAGCCGCTGGGAGTGTCATCGTCCTCCAGGCTATCCAGCTGCCAGCCGTCGTGCCATGCGGCCCGCTGCGCGCCGGAGGCCAGCCCACGCGCACGCGGAACAAGGAAGCTGAACGCCAGCGCGCCGCCCAGCGAGAAGCAGACCCATACCTGATAGTAGAACTTGAAGACGGTGTTCATGCGAAAGTCTGGCGCCAGCGCCCCGAATGGCCCGCCCGCGAAGATATCGCGCAGAAAGACCACCTCGCACAGCCCGATCAGGCCCGCTGACATGCCAATCAGCAGCATGCACATGAGGTCGGCGCGGCTGGCGCGCTCGCGCAATGAGCCGGGAGACTCGGCGCCCGTGAGGAGCGTCTGCAAGTCGGTCCACCAGACGATCAGCGCGGCGCATAGCACGATGATCAGCAGTGACCAGAAGAGCGTCCATGC
>DAHUXT010000541.1 GCA_027307065.1 Ktedonobacteria bacterium | reverse complement strand
TTGTGTCCCGAGTCGCACGATATTGAGCGCGGCGTTATGGTCTCGGTGCAGGCTCGTTCCACAGTCCGGGCAACGATGCCAACGGACAGACAAGCCCTTCTTCACCACGACACCACAGCCTGAACACGCTTGCGACGTGTAGGCAGGATTGACCGCTTGTACTCGCTTCCCGGCGCATGCTGCCTTGAAAGTGAGGATGAGAAGGAACCCACTCCAGCCCGCATCAGTGATGCTTTTGGCGAGATGGGGGTTCTTCACCATATTGGCGACCTGCAACGCTTCGTGATAGATCGTGTCGTACTCACGCACCAATTGCAGCGCGGCTTTGTGCTGGAAATCTTGCCGCTGACGGCGTATCGTCTGATGCGCCTTCGCCAACAGGGCAACCGCCTTCTTGCGGCGTGCTACCTTCCGCTGGGCTGATTTGAGGCGACGTTCAGCTTCGCGGTAGCAGCGCGGGTTGTGAATCATCGTGCCATTGTCCTGTCGACTCCAACGATTGCACAGGTACATCGGCG
>DAHUXT010000540.1 GCA_027307065.1 Ktedonobacteria bacterium | reverse complement strand
CCTGCCCGCCGGGCACCTGGCGAAGATGGTCAGCTGGGCCAGGGAGCGCGGGACGGTGCTCGCCTCCGACGAGTGCTACATCGGTCTCGGCTGGGAGGCAGAGCCGGTCTCGGTTCTGCACCCCGACGTCTGCGGCGGCTCGCACGACGGGCTGCTGGCCGTGCACTCGCTGTCCAAGCGGTCCAACCTGGCCGGTTACCGTGCGGGCTTCGTCACCGGCGACCCGGCGCTGATCGCCGAGCTGCTGGAGATCCGCAAGCACGCCGGGATGATGATGCCCGCGCCGGTCCAGGCGGCGATGACGGCGGCGCCGATCAAACCGACCGCCGGGTCCATCCAGGCCCAGCCGAGCAGGCGTCCGAGCAGCAGGCCGACGATGACCAGTATGGAGACGGCCGCATCGGCGAGGACGTGGACGACCGCCGAGCGCATGTTGTGGTCGCGGTGGGCGGCGCCGTGCGCGTGCTCATGCTCGGTGAATTCGATTTCATGGACGTCGGCGCCGTGCTCGAGGAGCTG
>DAHUXT010000053.1 GCA_027307065.1 Ktedonobacteria bacterium | reverse complement strand
CACAAAAAGATTAGCGCGAAGAGCCCGAGTGCCGGGCCGCCGATTTGATGCGTCACGGCCGCCCATCCGACGAGCGGCGGAACGGAACCCGCGGCGCCGCCGATCACGATATTGAGCGGCGTGATGCGCTTGAGCCACATCGTGTAAATAACGACGTAGAAGAGGATCGCCGAGAGCGCCAGCGCCGCGCTGAGCAGGTTCACGAAGACGGCGAAGAGCGTCACCGAGGCGACGCCAAGCGCCAGCCCGAAGATCAGCGCATGCGACTCCGTGACACGCCGCGCCGGCAGGGCGCGTTTGCGCGTGCGCGTCATCACCTGATCGATGTCGCGATCCCAGTAGCAGTTGATCGCGTTGGCGCTGCCCGCCGCGAGCGCCCCGCCCACCAGCGTCGCCAGCACCACCGGCAGACTCGGCAGCCCGGCCACCGCCATCGCCGCCAGCGTCGTCCCCAACAGCAACACCGTCACATGCGGCTTCATCAGCCCCACGTACGCGCCAAGGCTGGTGCGCAAAGACAAAGTTCTGGCAGTACTTACACGCTGCATAATCCAGACCTTTCACGCGAATCCGTCGAGCCGGATGATATGACGCACAATTGCGCTTATTAGCCGCGCAACGCACGCGGGCGCATGGTTGTTGCCTCGTCGAGCCGCTCAACCGCCTGTAGCCATAGCCCGATCATCACCATGACCATCACAGTGATGAGTACCGCCCCCGTCGCGCTCATAATCGCGCCAGCGATGTGCTGGTCTTCGAGAACGGTGAGGCTACCTGGCCTGCGCGGGAGATCGGCGTAGTAGGGATAGATGACTCCGGTCGAGAACATGAACACGGTATCGAGTATGTTACTGGCGAGTCCTCCGAACACGAGATAAACCGCTCGCCGTGGATAGCTGAGCCGAGGTCTGCCCGGTCGCCACGCAATCACCTGCGACCAGAAGAACAACCCGGCCCACATAAAGCACAGATGTTGAAACGCGTGAATCGTCACGTTTCCAAGTGCCGCATCGTAGAGCGCGGGCAGGTGCCAGACGTAGATGGTGACGATAAAGATCCCCCAGCAGACCGCCGGAATGCTGAAGACATTGCCCACGGCGTGCGCCACGCGCCTCGTTCCGCGCCGCCGCATCACCCACTGGAGCGTTGCTCGCCGCGCCGGGAGCGGAACCGCTCGCCAGAGTGGCAGAGTGGGCATGCCCAACAGCAACAGGAGCGGTGCCGCCATCATCAGCAATTCATGCTGAATCATGTGCGCCCAGAGAAACTGTCCAGCAGCATCATCGAGCGCGGATTCGAGGGCGATAAAGATGATCAGCAGACCCGCGTAGAATGCGGATATGTGCCACCAGCGAAGGTGGGATGCCTGGCCGTGCTGGCGCGAGTAGATGACCCCGCGTCCATAGAACAGCGCCGCCACCGCAAGCCCGACGATGACAGTTGGCTCTATGGTCCAGCCGGCCAGAACACTCCACATGTTCATTCCTCCACAGTGGCTCGCGGCCTTACGAGTTAGGTGGCAGCACAAGCATCATCAGCGTCACCAGCACGGGCGTTAGCGCCATCCAGTACCAGTAATAGCCGATGGCGCTCAGGCCCGACGTACGGTCGCTGCTATAGCGGCCACGCAGCGCACGATTGGTAACGCCAATGCCCAGGAAAGTTCCGAGCAACATATGGTAAATATGGTAGCCGGACAGCATGATATAGGTGCTGGCGTATGACCCATCACCCGTGGTGAACGGGAGATGCCCCATGAAGCGAATCTGCCCACTGAGCGCGGCGATCGCGAGCACGGTAGCCACGGCCATGCATATCGTCAACGTGGCCTGGCTACCGTTGCGAATGCCCATGAAGCCGATGAAATAGAATATCCCGCTCAGGACGCAGAGGCCAGTCAGGATGTAGACCGTCTGCTGGTCAGGTAGCTTGGTGCCCTGAGGGAACCAACCATCGCCATGAAACGCCCGCAGCCAGACGTACGTTGTCAGCAAGAAGATGACGAATATGACATCCGTCAGCACATAGAAGAGCATGCCCCGGCGCAGCTTCAGGTCGTGATCGACACTGTCGCCGTGAGGCGCCGCGTGTCCGGAGGCAGGAATCGAGGTAGCCATCGTTATCTCCCAATTCAGGTATTCTGCCAGCGCGCTCGCACGGATGATCGAGCGCGCTGGCGGTGGCAGTCCCAGGTATGCCAGGCGATGATCCGCAGGTGTTTAGCCCGCGACCTGCCCGGCAGATCCTCCTCCAGCGGCGGGAATCGGCTTGCCCGAATCGACAGGTTCGCCATAGTCATATGGTCCACTCGCCACCACCGGAATTTCCTCGAAGTTTTCGAGCGGCACCGGCGTTGGTACCAGCCATTCGAGCGACTTCGCACCCCACGGATTGGCAACTGCCTTCTCACCCGCGACCCACGAAGCGATCACGTTGTAGAAGAAGACGAGGATTGAAGCAGCGAGGATGAAGGCGAAGATGCTGATGACGAAGTTGGCAGGCGCGAAGATTGGCGCATAGTCCGCCACACGACGTGGCATACCCTGCAGGCCCACATAGAACATGGCCAGGAAGGCGACGTTGAAGCCAATCTGCGTGCCCCAGAAGTGAATCTTGCCGAGTCTTTCGTCCAACATGCGTCCGGTCATCTTGGGGAACCAGAAGTATACAGCGGCGAAGAAGCCCATTAACGCGCCGCCAACGATCGTGTAATGGAAGTGCGCGGTGACGAACATGCCACCGTGCAGTTGCACATCCGCTGGAACATCCGACAGGAAGACGCCCGTCAGGCCGCCAATCAGGAAGTTCCAGATGAACGACATCGCAAACAGCATTGCGGTGGTCATCCAGAGTCGCCCGCGCCAGAGCGTGCCAAGTACCACCAGGAAGACCAACCCTGTGGGAATTGAGATCATCTCAGTGGTGGCCATGTAGAATGGACGAATTTCTGGCGCCCAGCCCGAGACGAACTCGTGATGCGCCCAGACCAGGAAGCTGAGCACCACAACACCCATGATGCCCAGGACGGCCATCTTGTATCCAAAGAGCGGCTTCCGACCAAAGACCACCAGGATATCGATCACGATGCCAAACGCTGGCAGTACGATCAGATACACTTCTGGGTGGCCGAAGAACCAGAACAGATTTTGCGAGAGCCAGGAGCTACCACCGCCTGCGCCGACAGCATTGCCGCCCGTCGCGACATAGAAGAAGCTCGTCTTGTAGATGCGGTCGAGCAGGATGAGCAGCAAATCGGCGGAGAACGCGCCTGTACCGATTGCGGCCAGCAGCGCCGCGCCAAAGATGCCCCAGACGGTCATCGGCAATCGGGTCCATGTCATCCCCGGTGCACGCATCGTAATGACTGTCGTCACGAGATTGACCGCGCCCATAATCGACGACGCGCCAATCAGCAGCACACCTGCCGCGAGCGGTGTCATTCCAATACCGGTCTGGTCCGCCAAGGTCCCGTACACCGTCCAGCCGGTCTGGACGCCGCCACCATCACCGTTCATGATAATGAGGCCAAAAATCGGCGTCATCATGAAGATGACAAGGCCAGGAAACAGCAGCGCGAAACTCAGCGCGTTCAGTCGCGGAAAAGCCATGTCACGAGCGCCAATCATGATCGGCACGACGAAATTGCCAAATGGCCCGATAAAGAACGAGATCGTCGTGAGAATCATGAGCATGCCATGCATGCTGACGATTGTGTTATAGGTACCTGTCGGGAAGGCTTTCGCGCCGGGCGTAATCAACTCGGTGCGGATGAGCATCGCGCCCAGGCCGCCAAGCGCCAGCATCAGCATCGTGACGACGAGATACTGGATGCCCACCACTTTGTGGTCGGTGGTGAAGCGGAAATAGCGCATCACACCCGCGTCTTTCCCGGCCAGACGCATCTCTTCCTCGTGGTCGGGATCTTTCATCGCGAGCAGCCAGCTGAACGGATACTTGAACGCCCCGATACCGAGTAGCCAGCCGAAGAGCAGGCCAATGAACCCGATGACCAGACCCTGCTGGTCAAAATTGGGGCCATCAGGAGCATTGCCAGCTCCGATGAAATGGGTCACATACTGCGACCCCAGAAAGAAGCCGATGGCGCCGAGAACTGCCCCGGCAAAGTAGCTGGGAACGAGTTTTCGCATTATGCAACCCACCCTTCCCGGATGCTGGAGGCTCGCGAGTCGGCGTCAGGCACCATCCAGGCCAGCGCGTTCGCGGGGCTGGCTATGCGCGCCGATCCGCCCGACTGCAGCGTCGCGATATAGGACTCAAAATCACTTTCACTGACGATAAGCAGGGGTGTTTCCATGTAGGAGTGATACACGCCGCAGAGCTCGGCACAACGCACTTCGTAGCTGCCTATTTGTGTCGGCGTAGCGCTAATATGCGTTGTCACACCGGGAACGGCGTCTTGCTTGACATCCATCGCCGGGACCCAGAAAGAGTGCTGCACATCCGTCGAGGTAATGTCGAAACGGACAGGCCGATTAACAGGCAACTCAAGGGTTGTCGAGGAGGCGTTGCCATATTGCGGGAAACTGTAGTTCCAGAGCCACTGCTCGCCATTGACGTGGACCACCAGTGTATTCGCCGCTGAGGCGGATTGAAGACTGTTGTAGGCATAGAGGCCGTAGCCGAACAGGAATGAGACCAGAATGACCGATACGATCACCCAGGTGACCTGTGTTGGCATATGGCCTCGTATGCCAGGTCCGTCGCGATCTGGGCGGCCATCTGACTTGAACGTGAATGCGGCATAACCCGCGAACACGACGACCAGCCAGAATACCGGGATCGAGAGCAGGGTGAATATTCCGAGGAGCTTGTCGACGTCTTCGGCCCGATTCGACGCGACCGGGGGAATTGACCCCCAACTGGCGAGTTGCGGACCGATAATCCAGGCCGCGACCAGACTCACAACCGTAAGGACGAGCCAGATCAGTGCGGCGCGTCGTAGATGCTGTGGTTCGTTCATTCGCTAACCCTTCCGTGCCTCTCTAGTGCATGCAATGCGATGCGTGCCTGAAGCAGCTACATCACACGACATCAATAGTGCCCGACATGTAGCCTTTTGTGGACATCGGTCCGCCAAAACCATCGAAGCCAGCGCCGCACGGATCAATGCACTGCCAGATGTAGTGGCCTGGGCCTTTGGTCACGAACGTAAACTCGGTCACGACCGGTGCGTCGGGCATTCCAAAGCTATCGGTCTTGGCATTATCCGCGACGCCCGTCACCGGAACGCTGACATACAGCCAGTCCTGGGAGGAACTGGGGATCGAGTGAATAGTGAAGGTATGAGAAGCGGTTTGAGGATCAATCTGATTCTCGGTCTTGCCATCCACCTTGATCGTGTTGCCGAACGTCCCCTGCGGCTTCGCATAGAAATCATTGAGCAACGGCGTCGCGCTGTCATAATTCTCAATGCGGATCGTGACGACTGAATGCGCTGGCAACTGGAAGGTAGTCGTCGGCCAGTAGGTCACCCAGTCCTGGTTGTCACCTGGTTGCGGTACGGATATCCCATTATCCATGCCATTGGGGTACGTCTTTTGCACCCACCCGGCATCCTCATATGGGTTGAAGGGGAAGGTCTGCAGCGTCATAGTGACATGCTTGAGGTTGGCTCCGTCCAGGTTGAAGTTGCCATTGGCTGGGGCGGCGAACAGCTTTGGGATGCGCGCGGCCGAACTGAGCGTCACCAAAACCACCACTACGACGGCTGCACCCACAATCACCGTCACCAACGCGCCGAGATATCTGCGCATAACATCCTGCTCCTCTGACCCGCATGGTAGCTAGACACGCGGACCACTCGCGACAATTGCGGATAAATGCGGCATCCCCATCGCTGGCGGGAACGCGCAAGGCTGCTATATGCAGAGATACCATACCAATGCCTGTGTAGCATGGTGTGAACTCACTACATTTGCGGAAGGCGTCATTATTCGGTCGGTTACTGCCAAGCAGGAAATGATGGGGATGAGACATGGCCGGGTATTCCGCGCACAGTGACCTGCGCGCGTGCCTGGGAGACAAGCGAGTGAGGCAAAAAACGATGGAGATTTCAGATCAGACCAAGATGTGACGCGGCGAGAACCGCCTGTAGGCGCGTCCGGACGCCAAGTTTTTCGATCACCCTTGTGACGTGATTGCGAGCCGTCACCCGACTGATACCAAGCGAAGATGCGATATCGATAGTCGCCATGCCGCGCGCCAGCAGGTGCAGCACTTCACGTTCGCGCGGCGTGAGATGCTCTGGCGTCGTCTCCATGGTGTGCTGGTTATCGACCCCCGCCCCGTTGCCCGTGTAGAACGACGGCATGCGCCTGTTGGCGTGACTAGGGGAGCTTCCAAGCATCTCGATGGGTTCCTCTTCGGGATGCACTTCAGACGATGTGACATCGCGAAAGACGTGCACGAAGCATGGCACACCGTCCAGTGTCATAGCGCGCACTACAGAAACGCTCAACCAGCGTGGGTCACCATCCTGGCCGATGACACGAAGGCGCACGGGGGGGTTCCTGCGTTGCAGACGCTCATGCCGCTCTACCCACTGCGGGTGATCCGCAGAGGACTCAAAGTCCGCATCGGGGCAAATGGCGACATCTTCCGTGTGCAGCAAAGCGAACATTTCTCCACACGTGCGGCCAAGTGTCGCATCCGCGTCAAACCCTAGCGCGTGGGTCGCGGCTTCATTCCAGGAGACAATCCGGTGCGTGTCGTCAACCACAAAGGTGCCATCAATGAGAGAGTCAGTCGTGATGAGCAATGTCATCTCATGTCTCATCGCGCTCATGCGCACGTCCTCCAGCCGCTAGAGAGCAGGCTTCCGCGGCCATCTGGCAAATACGCGTCATGCGTGTGCCGACGGAGGGTGTGCCAGATGCAGGGTGCGGTGCTCTCTAAAGACTTTTCACAAGGCGGGTAAAGCGTGTGCTTTCTCCAGTATGATGGCTTGTGTCAAGTGGCTCTGTCAAATAGAGATGGCCGTTCAGTAGACATGCGCGCCGACGCGCCCTTGGAACACACAATGCCAGACAATAGTCTCCAGTGCGGCGTATCATAGTCTCTAGATAGAAAAGGCTGGCGGAACGCGAAGAATGGATACATGCTGTGAACCGCAGGAGTGACAGTGACGTGAGTGACGTGAGTGACGTAAACGAACGCTTTCGTGAAGGCCTGAGCGCCCGCTGGACTCGCATCACACCCAACGGTGGCACGCTGGAGACCAGCCCGAACGGCCTTCGTCTAGCGCTACCCGACGGCGCGCACGCGGGGGCGTATAGCGACGCGCAGATTGATGATTACGGCACCCTTCCACCTTCACGCTTTCCATGGCGGCCACCACTTCGCCTTGAGATTCACGCGCGCGCCTCACATCCTGCTCACCCGGCACAGAAGCTCCCGCCTGACCTGCTGGAGCATCAGCAATGGTTGCGCGGAACGGCGGGGTTCGGCTTTTGGAACTATCCGTTTTCGCTCACTGGCGCGGTGCTGCGACTGCCGGAGGCAATCTGGTTCTTTGCGGCGTCGCCACCCTCTAACATGGCGCTCATGCCCGGTTCGCCTGGTTGGGGCTGGAAGGCGCAGGTGGTTCACGCGCATCGCGCAGGCGCGGTGTTGGCGGTAGCTCCCACGGCGGCAGCGGTAGCCTGGGCACGGATCAGCCGACGTGAAGGGCTGGCCGGGCGCTGGGTGCAACGATTGACCGGTACACGCGAGGCGCCCATCTCGGCCGATCTCCGTGAGTGGCACAGCTATACGATCGACTGGCATCCCGATCGTGCGCGCTTCACGGTGGATGGCGCTGAGGTGCTCTCGGTCGCTGATCCACCAAAGGGACCGCTCGGCTTCGTCGCGTGGATCGACAACCAGTATGCCATCGCTACGCCACGTGGCGAATTCCGCTTCGGCACGCTCGCCACTGGGCCTGAGTGGCTGGAAATCGAGTCGCTGCATATCCTGCCCGGCGCCAATTTCGAGCGCGTGTAGCGACTCACCCAGCGTTTGGCGCACCCAGCCGCTCGATGGTCTCGAGCAGCAGACGTGGCAGCGTCTCGAAGGAATAGGACATCAACAGCCGCTCGCCCCGCTGGTGTGCGCCCGCGCCATACGGCCCAAAGTTGACGACAGGCAGCCCCAGCGTTGCAATCTCCCCCAGCGGCAGGGTATAGTCGCCGGTGCGTTCGGGTGCGCCGTCCGCACGCCAGGCGGGCATGTTGGCGGTCAAGGCAGCGAGGTCGACGGTGGCATCCAACTGGAGATAGCTCATGTCCGAAATGAACGGGTAAAACTCCTCGACGCGAAGCTGCAATTCGGGGTGTGAACCCGCTACCTGCCCGACTGCCACATGAAGCGCGCATGGCGCGGAGGCGATGTGCGGGTAAAACGGTGGCGAATAATAGAGCACGATCGCTGGCCCCTCACGCTGGCTCAGTGTCCAGAGCGTGTGTGCCAGGCGCATGCTGCGCTCGCGGCTGTCGATGTTGTCAGGTAGCTGCCGCCAGGCGGCATCGAGCGCGGCGGCCACCGTGTCTTCCCCCAGACGCGCCACACAGTCCGCCCGAAGCTCTTGCCAGGTCAGCACGTCACCAGTACGCGGGGTCGAGCGCGACTGCCAACTTGGGTTTGCCTGGTTAGCAACCCAGGCGCGTTCGGCGGTGTCTATCCGCGCGAGCGTGCGCGCCAGCACCGCTGTTGCTCGCTCCCGCAGCGCGGCAAGCAGGCTCTCGGGCGTCGTAGTGAACGTCAACACATTCAGATAGAAGTACGCGGCAAACGGCAACTGGACATCATAGTGTGTCTTGAGGTCGGTGGCATGCAGTGTCACTGGCGGAGGTGTGCTTTGGCCGCGCACGTGGTCGCACAGCGCGGGATTCATGCTGACATCCGCGATCAGCTCAGCCGCGAGCAGATTGGCATCGACACCGCTGAATGGCTCGCCCACGTGCGACTCGCGTCCCACCACTAGGAAGCTCGGCAGCAGCTTGCCGACGGTGCCCGTATAGATATAGCGGTGCGGGTCTCCGGCGTAGCGGGCGGCGGTATAGTCGGTATTGAGCACGCCGAGGTAGTCTAGTCTATGCGTTTCGCGCAGCCGCAGCAGATAGCGCACGGCCTGAAGCACCCCCGCCGACTCGTTCTCCTCATCAGGGGTCGCCAGAAAGACGACCGAGAGCGGCAGCGGCTGCTGAGCGTTGCGCGCGGCGAGATGGCGCATGATCGCGATATTGACGGCGACACCTGATTTCATATCGATGGTGCCGCGTCCGAGCATCCAGTCATCTGGATGGGCAGCCAGATCGTCTGCCAACCCTGGTGTAAACGCGGCAAGCGCCTCGCGGCGCGTCCAGAGCTCGTGTGGCTGGCGCGCCCATGGCTCTAGCGGGCCATAGTCACCCGTCTCGACGGTGTCAAAGTGGCCGAGCAATACGACGGTGCGCGGGCTGGCTCCCCGGATGAAGGCGTAGGCGCTCACGCGCTCGAAGCGGTCGCCCTCTACGGGATCCAGCCCGCTCGCGGTGTACTGATCGCCGCTATCACCCTCGACGAGCAGCGACAGAATCTCGTGGGCTGTCGCTATCTCACCCGCACCAGGGCTGACACTATTCAGCTGCACTAATCGCTCGGTAAAGCGCCGCACGTCATCGTACCACTCGCTCGCCATGCCCCATGCTCCCTTGCTCTGGCTCCGCTCGAACTCGTGTGCAACCGCATGTCGCCATCCTCGATTGTAACAGGTTTCGCAAGCGCTCCTCGCCGCTGTGACTGGACGCCGAGACACGCCGATTGGTACAATTCGCCGGGAATACATTGCGGTATGCCACCTATCCAGCCGCCACGGCGGAACGTCAACCAACGGCGGTATGGAGTCAATTCGTGGACGAAAAGACAGAGGAAGGTAGAACGATCATGCGCAGCAAAGTTACCGTCGTAGGAGCCGGATTCGTTGGCTCAACGGTTGGCCAGCGCGTCGCCGAGCGCGACTATGCCGATGTGGTGTTGGTAGATGTGATTCCAGATATGCCGCAGGGCAAGGCGCTCGATATGCTACAGGCTGGCCCAGTGCTGGGCTACGACTCGCTTGTTATCGGCACGAACGGCTACGACGAGACCGAGAACTCCGATATTGTCGTCGTCACGTCGGGCATCGCTCGCAAGCCCGGCATGAGTCGCGACGACCTCATCCGCACGAATCAAACGATTGTGACACAGGTGACGCAGGAGATCGCCAGGCGCTCGCCGAACGCGATTCTGATCTGCGTGACCAACCCGCTCGACGCGATGGTACAGCTTGCGTACAAGGTCAGTGGCTTCCCCAAGCAGCGCGTGATGGGCATGGCGGGCGTACTTGATACCGCACGTTTCCGCACCTTTATCGCACAGGAGTTGAACGTCTCGGTACGCGATGTGCAGGCGTTTGTGCTCGGCGGCCACGGCGATACGATGGTGCCGCTCGCCCGGCTCTCAACCGTCGCGGGCGTGCCACTGCCAGAACTGATTCCCGCCGACCGTCTGCAACAGATCGTCGACCGCACGGCCAACGGTGGCGCCGAGATCGTCAATCTGCTGAAGCAGGGCAGCGCCTATTATGCCCCCTCGGCGTCAGTGCTGCAGATGGTCGACTCGATTCTGCTGGATAAGAAGATGATCATGCCGTGCTCGGTCTACCTGGAAGGCGAATATGGCATCAACGGCCTGTTCGTCGGTGTGCCTGCGAAGCTCGGCGCACAGGGTGTCGAAGAGGTCATCCAACTCGATCTGACCGAGGGCGAACGCGCCGCCCTGCAGAAGTCCGCCGATTCGGTGAAAGAGCTTGTCGGCGTGATGGGAATCTAGGCGCATCGTGCCCGCGCGAACATTCCGTACGGGAACGTGCGCAACGATGGGAGCAGGCCGCGGGCATTTCACCCGCGGCCAATCGCCTTATTCCAGTTCGCGGATGACGCGGCAGGGGTTGCCCGCGGCGAAGACGTTGGCCGGGATGTCGCGGGTGACGACACTCCCCGCGCCGATGGTCGTGTTCGCGCCAATGGTGACGCCGGGGCAGACAATGACGCCTCCGCCAAGCCAGACGTTGTCGCCGATGGTGATCGGCGCCGAGAACTCCGGCCCCGCGACACGTTCCTGCGCCGAGAGCGTATGCAGCGCCGCCAGTAACTGCACCGAGGGACCACACTGCACGTTGGCGCCGATCCGCACTGTATTGCAATCGAGGATGACGCCACCAAAATTCATGTAGAAATTTTCGCCGAGGGAGATGTTTGCACCGTAATCGCAGTGAAACGGCGGCTCTATGAACGCGAAATCGCCCATCCCACCAACCAACTCGCGCAACAGCGACAGGCGCAGCGCATCCTCTTCCTCGGTAGATTGGTTATAGCGCCGGGTCAGCCTACGAGCGCGTAGTCTCCCTGCCTTCAGTTCGGGGTCCATTGCGTCGTAGAGTTCGCCCGCCAGCATCTTCTCGCGTTCGCTGCGGTCAGTCACCTGGTTTCCCTTCATGGATAGTGTTGCTATGACGAGCCAGAGGAGGCGTCATCTGACCTGAAGCGATTCCGAAGCGCCGCGCGCCAATCGTCCGCGGGCGCGCTATCGCCGTCGTCGTCGCTCGCGCCACCAGCAGTCCAGCGGGTAGGCTGCCCGGCGCCACCCTCGCGCACCACTTTGCTTGCCGCTGGCGCCGAGCGATGCTCTAGAGCGTGTTGCGCGGCCAGTCGTACATCTTCAACTGGGTCATGTGTCAAAGCCTGCAAGGTAGGATGCGCGTCGGCATCGCGCAATCTACCCAGCGCGCGCACGGCAGTGGCTCGTTCTTCGGAGGCAGGCGACGCGAGATACGGACGCAACACATCGGCCATGCCTTTCAGCCCCAGCTCGCCGATGATGCGGAAAATTCGCACGCGATGCGCCGGATGCTGCACGACGGCCAGTGCTGATCGCAGGTCGCGAGTGACAATCTGTGTTCTGCCGCTGAGGCCAGCCTCGGCGACCGCCATCTCCACCGAACGACCGCGTCCGCTCTCCAAAAAGGGGCGCAGCCAGCTAGCGACCATGGGAATCGTCTCTTCAGCATCCATCTCGTGCAGCGCCACCGCCCACGGATAGTTGTCGCGCAGCCAGCCGTAGAGCACGTAGGTCATTTGGGCGTCACGCGCGGCATAGGTCACCATCGCCGTCGTCAGCGGCCGTTTGCCCCAGTCGGCGCGTTGAAAGCTCTTGTCCAGCCGCACACCACATGCCCGCTGCAACATCGACTGCAGGCCGGATTCGCTCTGTCCAAAGATCGAGCGGCTGACCGCTTCGAGGTCAACATAGTGGCGAGCAACCAGACCGCGAGTAGCGAGCATGCGCGCGTCGGCGCTGATGCCATGGAACAGTTTGAGAATATGGGGCGACTCCAGGGCATCGCGCAGCGGCGAGAGGTCGAACAGTCGCAACGCATCGACTACCCACGAGGTGCGGTGGTTGTCGTCGATGGCGAATTGCAGCAGCGCGAGCCGATGCGAGGGATCGCCCGCGTTGCGCATGCGCAGCTGAACGAACTCGGCGTCGATGGCCAGCACGGAGGTGTTGCTCAACGTGCGGGCAAGCTCGTGCAAATCCGCTGGACGATCAATATAGAGCCGGCTTCTCCACTCCGGAGCCACCACTGGCGGCGCGCTTGAACCTCGATAGCCCGCTTCAACGTCGGCCGTTCCCCGGCCCTTGGCCATCCCACTCAACCTTTCACCCAGCCGATGCGATGCTGTGACCCGACGTTTCCTGGCTCGCGAATTGTCATCGCACCTGACAGGTGGTCATCACGTCCTACGGCCCTGGCGTATTCACGCATATTCAATGGTTAAGTATACGTAGTAATGCTGCTAATCGCAACTATACGCCCGACGCCCGCGACCCATCAGCCTTCGCCTGTTTTCTCGCAGCGCATCAGCAATGCCGGGGGCAGCGAACGGTAGCCTGGCATGCGCTCGAGGAGGAATTCGGAGGCCAGTGGCTCGACTGTCCGCCTTACCACCAACCCAGCGTCGCAAAGCGCGTTCAGATATGTGCTCAACGTCCGGTGGTGCGTGCCCACCCGCCCTCGGACTCCAGGCGCGTCGAGTGGCTTCCAATAGCCTTCGGCGAAATAGTCGCCAGATCCACGAATGGTGGTGCCATCCAGCCGTTGCATCCAGGTGGAGTACGGCATATGCACGCACGGGTGATTGATCGAGACGACGAACCAGCCATCGGGACGCAATACGCGTGCGACCGTCCGCAACGTGGCGTTAAGATCGGGGATATCCATCAGCGCCATATTGCAGACAACGCCATCGAACGCCGCCGTCGCGAGCGTGCGCCCAACCTGCGCATCATCGTAGCGCCAGGTGATGGCGTGCGTCGCCGTAACAGGCCGGCTCCTGGCCAGGGAAAGCAGTTTTTCCGAGATGTCTACCCCGGTGACGCGTGCCCCACGCAAGGCCAGTGCGCGTGCGATCACACCCTGCCCGCACGCGAGATCGCAGATGTCGGCATCGGCCAGGGACCCGGTTTCCTCGACCAGCCGCAGCGTCTCCGGAATCACCACCTCATAGAGCAGTGGCTCCGTGCGAACGAAGTTGTCGTACCATTCGGCAATCGCGTCGTAGCTGGCTTCGGGTGTGGTGTTCATTGTCACCCTCTCGACTGTTCGCGCATTCTTCTCGACAGATTGTACGGCCTATATGGCACGTTGAGTCTTCTCGAGGCTCAATGGCGGTCAACGCGCGGGCATGGCTCGATCTGGTGTTGGGGGCATGGCGCACCAGAATCAGTCTGCGCATGGGCTAGTTGCTCCTCGCTCGACGGTGTACCATACCATAACACCTTGGGAGGTGCATCATGGCCAAGATTCGTCCGTTGTCTGCTGTCGATGAGCCACTTCTTCGCCGCCTCATCATCGGCTATAGCTCGACTGAAGTGTACCGTGTGGCGAGGGAAGAGACGCCTGATACCATTCGCTTCGAGCTGCGGCTCGCGCGGTTGGAGCAGCCGTTGGTCAAGCGCTATCCGCTGGATGCGGCCGAACTAACCCGCTACCGCGATCTGGCGCATATGGGCCATGTATTTGGCGCGTTCGAGGACGAGGTCTGTTCCGGCATCGCCATCTGCGACCCGCAGCTGTGGAATCGCAGCCTCATCGTGCAGGAACTCCATGTCGCGCCCGATGTTCAGCGCAGCGGCATTGGCCGCCAATTGATGGCCACCGTCGAGCAGCATGCGCGCACGCTCGGAATGCGCATGATCGTGTGTGAGACACAAAACAGCAACGTGCCCGCCATGCGCTTTTACCGCGCGCTCGGCTTCACCGTCGATGGCATTGACGTCTCACTCTATACGAACGATGACCTGGCTTGCGATGCGGTGGCACTTTTCTTGAAGAAACGTCTGAGCGATACGCTATGAGTCGCACGCCATCCCTGACCCATTGGCCAGTTGCCGTTCTTGTGGCCTGGCACATATACTTTCGGGATGGAAGTATACTGGAGGGCGAGCATGATAGCACCAGAGCAGAGAGACGAGACGGACGAGGCAATGGATTTCAGCCACGCGGATTTTCGCAAGGTGTTGGGGCGCTTCGCGTCCGGCGTGACTGTAGTGACCACCTGCGACGGCGAACAGCGTCTCGGCATTACCGTGAATGCCTTCACATCGGTCTCGCTCGAACCTCCACTCATCCTCGTTTGTATCGAGAAGAAATCGCATCTACATCAGGTGATGCTGCGTAACGGCTACTTTGCAGTCAATGTGCTCACCGAAGAACAACATGCGCTCTCCACCTGTTTTGCCGGACACTCCGAGGCGCGCCGTAACTTCTGTGACGCGCCGTCGCATACCGCCGTCACCGGCGCGCCCGTGCTCGATCACTCGCTTGGCTGGCTCGACTGCCGCATCGAGAACGTCTTCCCCGGCGGCGATCACAGCATCGTCGTTGGCCGCGTGCAGGCGCTTGGCGGCGGCGAGAATCGTCCCCTGCTCTACTATCGCGGCAAATATCCCAAACTCAGCAAACCGTCTGAAGGCTGAGATGCTTTCGCCTGGCAGGAATCGCCCTCGATGACCACACGCGTACAATCGCCAGCCCCGCTCGACCTCATCAGTGTGCCTTCGCCGCAGCCGAAAGAGGCCGACTACGCCGGACGTGTCCAGCTTTTAGCCGAATTGCACGAGGAGATCCGCTTCTGCCGGCGGTGCGTCGTCGCGGGCTATCTGGCGCAAGCGAATACCGTCGGCGCGACTCGTGGCCGCATCGGTGATCGGCTGATGGTGGTAGGCCAGGCGCCAGGTCATCTCTCCGTCGAGCGCGGCGTGCCGTTCGCGGGTCCTGGTGGCGTCATCCTCGACCGCTGGCTGCAACAGGCGGGATTTTCCCCCGGCGCGCTGCATCGCGAGGTCTACCTCTCCGCGCTCACCCGCTGTGACCCCGGCAAGCATCCGCGTGGCAGCGGCGACCGCAAACCCTCGCCGCCCGAACTGGCACTCTGCCGCCCGTACCTGCTGCGCGAACTCGATCTGGTACGGCCACGGGTGATTCTGCCCGTCGGCGGCATGGCCATCGCGGCGTTCCTGGGTCCGCAACGACTGGAAGACGTGATCGGCGAGGCATTCGAGCGCAATGGCGCCCTGCTCATCCCGCTGCCACATCCCTCCGGCGTCAGTCGCTGGCTGAATGATCCGGGGCACCAGCGGCTACTTGCGCAGGCGCTGGCACGGCTGGGCGAGTGGCGGTTAGAATGCTCTGGCTAGGTGTTTGCCTGCCTCAGCGCCGCTGCGAGAATCTTGTTCACCTCGTCGGCCTCGTCGCGGTTGATGGTGTGGCCCATGCCGGGGTAGAACCGCGTCGTCACCTCGGCGCCAAGGTTCTCCAGTATCTGCGCGCTTTTACGCACTCGCGGCGCGGGAATGAACGGATCGACGTCGCTGCAGCCCAGGAAGACCGGCGTGCCCGCCAGCGAGCCGGGATAGTCGCGTGGCGTGCCAGCGGGACCGATCAGCGCGCCGGAGAGCCCAGCGACACCGCCGTAGCGCGTGGCGTTGCGCGCGA
>DAHUXT010000539.1 GCA_027307065.1 Ktedonobacteria bacterium | reverse complement strand
GGCAGATGATGCGCTGGGTGAAGGTGGAAGACATCGGCGACAGCGAATTCCTGCCGGAAGAAGTGGTGGATAAATTCAAGTTCCGCGAAGAAAATAATCGCGTGATAGAAGCGGGCGGGACGCCGGCGGAAGGCAAGACGGTGCTGCTGGGTATTACGAAAGCATCGCTTTCGACGGATTCGTTCATCTCGGCGGCTAGCTTCCAGGAGACTACGCGTGTCCTGACCGAAGCTGCGATCAACGGCAAGGTGGACAATCTGCGCGGCCTGAAGGAGAACGTCATCATGGGACGGCTGATTCCGGCCGGAACGGGTATGGCGTACTACCGCAGCGTGAAGATCGCGGGCGAGGATGTGGAAGAAGATCTGACGCCAGAGCAAGAGGCGGCGGTGCTCGATAACATCCCGGGTTACGACGAGGAGACGCGCGCGTTGTATGCGGGCGGGTTGACCGAGGGCGAGCCTACCGAAGAGCCTCTGGCTGAGTAATTCGGCCGATTATAGTTCGACAAGCCCGGTCTA
>DAHUXT010000538.1 GCA_027307065.1 Ktedonobacteria bacterium | reverse complement strand
CGATTGACGCCGGGCGATTCCGCGATGAGATTGTGCCGGTTGAGGTCCCGGCGGGCAAGGGCAAGACCGAGCTGATCGCTACCGATGAGCAGCCCCGGCGCGATACCACCGTCGAGAAGCTGGCGGCGCTCAAGCCAGTCTTTCGCAAAGACGGCAGCGTGACGGCGGGCAACAGTTCTGGCATCAACGACGGGGCCGCCGCGCTGGTGCTGGCCGCGCTCGCGGGGCTGCTCATCCCCTCGGCGCGCAACCTGCGGCGGGCGGCAGGCGAGCCGGAGCACGCCGAGATGGCGATGGTGGCCGGCACCGCGAGCAGCGCCACCAGCGTGACGCGCCAGGATCGCAGGAAGGCCAGCAGCACGCAGCCGGCGAGCACCAGGCCGATCAGCACCGCGTCCACCCCGGTCTGCCTGACCATGGCGATCCGCTCGTCTTCCATCCCGACGTCGGTGAGGATCACCGCGTCCGCCCGCGCGCTCGTCGCGACGCGCCTGATCCCCTCGGGGCCCTCGTCATTGGTCAGC
>DAHUXT010000537.1 GCA_027307065.1 Ktedonobacteria bacterium | reverse complement strand
CGGACATGGTCAGCGCCTCCTCCTGGTCGTGGGTCACGTAGAGGAAGGTGATGCCGACGCGCTCCTGCAGGGCCTTCAGCTCTATCTTGAGCGAGCGCCGCAGCTTCGCGTCGAGCGCACCGAGCGGCTCGTCGAGCAGCAGCACGGCCGGGTTGAGCACGAGCGCGCGAGCCAAGGCGACCCGCTGCTGCTGCCCGCCGGACATCTCATCGGGGAAGCGATCAGCCTCGGCCCGCAGCCCGACCTCCTCGAGCGCGGCCAGCGCCTCGCCCCGGGCCTTGCGCGCGGAGACGCCGTCCAACTCCCGGGGGAGCGCGACGTTCTCGGCGGCGGTCAGAGCGGGGATGAGGTTGTAGTCCTGGAAGACGTACCCGACCGAACGCCGCCGGATGGCCGCGCTCACGAAACTACGACGAGCAAGGACATTGGAGGCTAAGCCAGAACAGCGGCGATGAGGTGAGGGGCGAAAAGCGCTGCGCTGCGGGAAAACATCTCGCAGCGCAGCGGTCGCAGCACTCGTGGTCA
>DAHUXT010000536.1 GCA_027307065.1 Ktedonobacteria bacterium | reverse complement strand
CGTCCTGCAGCTGGCCAGTACCGGGCCGGAGCTCACCGTGCTGGAGATCGTCAGGCACTTCGCCGCGTTCTACCCGGCGTCGCGCCGGGCCGAGGAAGCGATCGCCCTGGTCGGGCTGACCAGCAAGGCAGGGTCGCGGATCGGCCAGCTGTCCGGCGGTCAGACCCGCAGGCTGGACGTTGCGCTGGGCATCGTCGGGCGGCCCGAACTGCTCTTCCTCGACGAGCCGACCACCGGCTTCGACCCGGAGGCCCGCCGCCAGTTCTGGGAGCTGATCAAGACGCTGCGCGGGGACGGCACCACGATCGTGCTGACCACGCACTACCTGGACGAAGCCGACGCGCTCTGCGACCGGCTCTTCGTCATCGACCACGGCGTCACCGTGGCGGTCGGCACGCCGGACGAGCTGAAGCGGCGCGTCTCCGGTGATGTCGTGACCCTGTCCGTCAACGGGGCCACAGAGGCGGCGCGGACGCTGCTCACGGACTCTCCCGTCACCCGGGAGATCACGGTGGCCGACGGGTCGCT
>DAHUXT010000535.1 GCA_027307065.1 Ktedonobacteria bacterium | reverse complement strand
CTTGCCGAGGTACTTGTTCACCCCGATCTCCATGGCGCGGTTGCGGTGCTTCTCGCCGGTGCGCGAGGTGATCATGATGATGGGGATCTTCTTGAAGCGCTCGTCGTTGCGCATGTGCTGCGCCAGCTCGTAGCCGTCCATGCGCGGCATCTCGATGTCCAGCAGCATGACGTCGGGGATGTTCTCCTGCAGCAGCGCCAGCGCGTCCACGCCGTCCTTGGCGGTGATGACCCGCATGTTGTAGCGCTCCAGCAGGCGCTGGGTCACGCGGCGCACGGTGATGGAGTCGTCCACCACCATGGCGAAGGTGCGCACGTCCTCCTGCGGGGCTTCGCGCTCTTCCACCATGATCTGCTCGGCCTCGGGCAGGGCGATGCTGCGCGCGAGCGCGGTCACGTCCAGGATCAGCAGGATGCTGCCGTCGCCCAGGATGGTGGCGCCGGACAGGCCGCGGATGCTGCCCACCTGCGGACCCACGGCTTTCACCACCACCTCACGGCTGCCCTGCATGCCTTCGGTGATGAGCGCG
>DAHUXT010000534.1 GCA_027307065.1 Ktedonobacteria bacterium | reverse complement strand
GGACCTGATCAAGTACGGACTCATTCCGGAGTTCGTCGGCAGGCTTCCGGTAGTGGCGACGCTCGATGAGCTGGACGAGATCGCGCTCGTCTCGATCCTCACGGACCCGAAGAACGCGCTCACGAAGCAGTACCGGCGCCTCTTCGAGATGGAGGGCGCGGAGCTCGAGTTCCGGGACGATGCGCTGAAAGCGGTGGCGCACCGCGCCATGCAGCGCAAGACCGGCGCCCGCGGCCTGCGCACCATCCTGGAGACGGTGCTCCTCGACACGATGTACGAGCTGCCCTCGATGCGCAACGTTGCGAAGGTCGTAATCGATGAGAGCGTGATCGAAGGGGCGACGCAGCCCTACGTGGTCTATCGCTCCGACGACGGCCGCCTCGCGAGCGTCGACGAGCCGCGCCGCGCAGTAGCGAAGTAAGTAAGAAATACCATTACCCCCTCTTGGACTACCGCTGAAACCCGCTAGCGGCGCCCGCATTTGCCGCTAGAATGGGTTTCAATTCGGTGACGGCATCCTTTGCACCAGAG
>DAHUXT010000533.1 GCA_027307065.1 Ktedonobacteria bacterium | reverse complement strand
CTGGTGCGGGTCCTCGTGGTCGACGATGACGAGGCGGTGCGCAGCGCGCTGACCCATGCGCTGCACCGTGACGGCTACGCCGTGTCCACCGCGGCCGACGGCGCCGCCGCGCTGGCCGTGCTGCTCCGGCTCCGGCACGACGCCGTCGTTCTCGACGTGCTCATGCCGGAGCCGGGCGGCCTCGACGTGTGCCGGGCGATCAGGGCGCGCGGCGACGACACCCCGATCTTGATGCTGACCGCGCGGGACCTGGTCTCCGACCGGGTCGCCGGGCTCGACGCCGGCGCCGACGACTACCTGGCCAAGCCGTTCGAGTCGCGCGAGCTTGTGGCCCGCGTGCGCGCGCTGCTGCGGCGTGCCGCGCCCGGCCGCGCCGAGTCGCCGCTGCTGCGCTTCGAGGGTCTCGTGATCGACCTCGTGCGGCGCGAGGTGCGCGTCGGCGAGCAGGCGCTGGCGCTGACCAGCGTCGAGTTCAAGCTGCTGGTCGCCCTGGCGCGCGCGCCCGGCACCGCGCTGTCGCGCGAGGCTCTCA
>DAHUXT010000532.1 GCA_027307065.1 Ktedonobacteria bacterium | reverse complement strand
AACGCCGATCCGTCCCGACAGCGCCGAACAGCGATCGCCGTCGCAGCGCATGCCGGACTGCTTCTCGTTGACAAGCTCCGCCGGAATGAGATCGAGCGCGGCGTCGTCCTCGGTCGTAAAACGCGGCCAGTTCGCCGAGTAGGCGCAGCAGGCGCCGCAGGATTGGCAGGGGCTTTCGCTTGTCGAAGCGTGATGGCCTGTTTCCATGACTAAGTGGTCCGATTCTACGCCGCTAGATATCGCTCGGCGCTTCCCAGACGAGGCTGCGCCGCCATTTGGCCCGCAGCAGATCGCGCCGCTCGGGGTATCTTTCCTCGAGATAGACGGCGTCGATGACACGGTCGGTCCGGAAGCTGCGAAAGTCCTTCCGCAGCTCGCACCAGGCGGCGAGCAGCCGCACGGCTTCCAGGTAGCCGATCGCGATCGGCCAGATCGTGCGCTCGCTGTCGCGGCCATGCTCGTCACGGTAGCGCAGGGTGATTTTCCGTCCCTCATGGATCTGGGTGCGTGTCTTCACCATGTCGATGCGATCGGGC
>DAHUXT010000531.1 GCA_027307065.1 Ktedonobacteria bacterium | reverse complement strand
AAGAAATGCGCGGGATCGACGACCCTGGGATCGATGTAGAAGGCGAGCATGCCGTTGGCGAAGCGCCGGTTGGGCGCGGTTGCTCCCGTCCCGGTCAGCGCGCCGCCGAGCAGTTCGCACATGAACGCAAGTCCCGAGCCCTTGTGTTCGCCGAACGCGCGGATCGCCCCGGTACCCGCGGTATGGTCACGCGGACCATCTGATGTATAGGGGCCGTAGAGCACGTGCGGGTCTTCGCTCAGCGTGCCGTCGCCATCGATCAGCGCGCCCTTCGGCAGCTTCTTGCCGCCACGGCTCGCGACCAGACATTTTCCCTCGGCGACAATCGAGGTAGCGAAGTCGAGCACGATCGGATCCTGCCCCTCGCGCGGAACGCCGACGCAGTAGGGCGCGGTCGACAGCCGCTTCTCGACGCCGCCGAACGGCGCGACCAGCAGCGAGCCGTCTGCATTGACGAAATGCACGGAGACGAGGCCCTCGGCTGCCGCCATCTCCGCCCAGTCGCCGACGCGGCCGATATGTCCGGCGTTGCGCAACGCGA
>DAHUXT010000530.1 GCA_027307065.1 Ktedonobacteria bacterium | reverse complement strand
GATCAGCGCGGCCACTGCGGCGGCCAGCACCAGAGCCGACATCCCCACCGCGGCCACCAGCGCCGACCGCTGCACGGTGATGCCCAGAACGAACGGAGCCGCGGGATACGACGCGAGCGCCTCGGGCGGCACCTGCACGGCGAGCACGGACAACACGCCGGTCAACCCGACGATCCCGCCGACGACCAGCACCGGTCGCGACCGCAGCGCGGCCGCGACGGCCAGCAGCGCCCACGACGTCTGGCGCGGCGTGCGGGCGTCCCGGTCGGCCACGGCCCGCCACGCGGCCGCCGCGAACACCCCCAGCCCGTAGCCGATGGCCGCGGTGATGCCCCAGACCACGCCCTGGATGATCCCGCTGCGGGGAAGCAGGGACGGCGTGAAGGAAAGGCACCCGGCGATCAGCGCGCCCCAGCAGCCGGGGAGGGTGAGGTAGAGCAGCCGCCGCGGCCTGCCTGGTTCCCGGGCCCGCCTGGTGGTCGCCGCGACGGGCGGAGAGCCGCCCGTGGCGAGCGGGCGGACGGCTTCGACGGTATCGGCGTC
>DAHUXT010000052.1 GCA_027307065.1 Ktedonobacteria bacterium | reverse complement strand
GAGATTCACCGCGCCCAATGCGCCAAGCATTCCTAGTTCAGCGTCCCAGTCGACCAGCGTCGGATCAGTTGTCGCGTCGGCGGTAGCTGGCTCGGCAAGCGCGGGATTCCATTCGCCGTTCAGGCCATCCATGAAGGCGAGGGCAAACGCGCCCGCTGTGGCAAAGCGGTCCTGCGGGCGTTTGGCAAGTGCCTTGAGCAGGGACATATCGGCTGGTTCCGGCAACTCCGGACGGAGCGCGCGCGCCGATGGCGCCGGATTGTTCAGGTGTTGCAGCGCCAGTTGCAGGGCGTCGCCTGCGACGAATGGCACAGAACCAGTCACCAGTTGCCACGACAGCACGCCGAGCGCATAGATATCTACCTGCGGAGTGATAGGTCCTCCGGTGAACTGCTCCGGCGCCATGCAGGCGGGTGTGCCGATGATCTGCCCCGTCTGCGTGAGCGGTGTCGCGTTGCCGGTATCGAGCGGCTGTGTGCCACGCTCGAAAATGCGGGCGATGCCAAAGTCAGCCAGATGGGCCTCACCGTTGCTATCCAACAGCACATTGACAGCCTTCACGTCGCGGTGAATGACCCCCGGGCTGTGGGCGTAGTCGAGGGCGCTGGCAATCTGCCGCAGATAGTAGGCGACATCGTCAAGGGGAATCGGTCCGGCGGCGATGCGGCTGGCAAGCGTGCCGCCACGCATCAGCGGCAACTCCATATAGCTGAGCCCGTTGGCCTCGGCGTGATAGCTCAGAATGGGCAGTATGTGGGCATGGCGAAGCTGGCTGGCAGCCTGTGCCTCGCGCAGAAAACGCGCCTGGAACGACGCAAGCTCGGTGGAGGGCAGCGCGTCCCCCGGCAAGAGCAGCTTGATAGCCCGCTGGATCGACGTATCGTCCAGCCGCTCCCCCAGGAATACCGCACCCGCACCACCAGCCCCTAGCAGTGCAATAAGCCGATATCCGCTCAAGATGCGGCCAATATAGTCCTTCGCAGCTACCGCCATGCCACTCTCCACCTGATATGCGCATACGCCTTTGCGCCGCCCTGCCCATCTCCCTTCCGCGCCTTCGGGGGCAGGCGCCTCTAGTATATGCAAACGGCGCTCACCTGGCAATTGGGAGTGTTGCCACGTTCACACATGCGCGCCCGTGACTTCATGTGTGAGAGGACGAGCCTCTCAAACACTCGCGGAAAATAGCTACCCTTCCAGGCACTAAGCGTGACTTCATTGTGAGTCGCCGGCGACGTCAAGCGAGTGAAACGTGATGGCGAGGAAGTATGAGTGAGCTGTGAGCACGGGGAGGTTATGTCTTGAACGGCCGCGGAGCGCCGGGTTGCCAGTGGCGGGTCGTGATAAAGCAAATCCTTCAAGATTAAGCAACGCCTTCAAGTGTGTGACACAAAACGCGCGAGAAATACTCCAAAGGTCGGAGGGTTTCGCAGCGGCTGCCTTCGTATAATCTGTCGGGCCGCCCAGTCCAACTGATCCAGTGGGGTAGACAAGGCGCAAGCTCCAATGAAGGACTGTGGCGTACAGGATGTGATACAGGGTGTGCTTGCGGCAGACTGAAGGCACAATCTTTGCCGCGTCGCGGGACCCACATGTAGCTGATAGATAGCGCTCCAAGCGGTGGGAGTCGGGGTAATGGATAACCTGTTCCGCTGGGCTATTCGCGGAAGGACTGACAATGCAACTGCAAGATAGACCCCTCGATACGGTCGCACCTGGCGGCGATGCTGTAAGTGCGGCGAGCGATGATAAGCTGCATACCCACGGTCTCTACCGGCTTGGCTTCAACTACGGAAGTCTCATATATCGGCTACGCTGGGTGGTCATTGTGCTCTGGGTGATCGGCTTAGCGGTCAGTGTCCCGTTTGCGCTGAAGTTGACCTCCGAGCTGACCGGGGGCGGCTATTCGATGAGCAATAGCGAGTCGGTGCGCGTCAACAATACCCTGGTGGATCGCTTACACGCCCCGCCTTCGACGCTGCTGGTGGTCTTCCACTCCGACACCACCGCAGTGACCGATTCCGCCTATCAGGCGCAGGTGGGTATCGTCGCGAGCAAATTCCGCAGCTATCCCCATGTGACTGGCGTGATTGATGCTGGCCCCGGCAAGGATGGGCATACCACCTATCTCGCCGTGACCTTCGATAAGAACACCGATTACGTCGAGACCAAAGTCCCGGACATCTTGAATATGCTGCCAAGCGGGTCGAATGCTAGTCCCGCGCAGGTGTATCTGACGGGCAGTCCGGCGATCTATGCCGAGTTCACTGCAATTACGCAGAAGGACGCCGAGCGGGCTGAGGTGTTCGCGTTGCCGGTGGCGCTGCTGGTGCTGCTGATCGTCTTCGGCTCGCTGCTGGCCGCGCTGATGCCGATCACTCTGGCGCTGGTGGCGGTCCCTGTGGCGATGGCGATCATCTATCCCATCGCGTTGCACAATCAGACGAGCGTCTTCGTGCTCAACATCGCGACGATTGTCGGTCTGGGCATCTCGATTGACTACAGCCTCTTTATGCTCCGCCGCTTCCGCGAGGAACTGATGCGCGGACGCTCCGTGCAGGACGCCATCGGCTGGACCGTTTCAACAGCGGGCGAGGCGATTCTCTTTAGCGGCATGACGGTGATCATCGGCTTTGGGGGCATGCTGTTGATCGGCGTCCAATTCATGACCTCGATTGGCCTGGGTGGCATGTGTGTGGTGGCCGCTGCCGTGCTGGCCGCGCTGACTCTGCTTCCGGCGCTGCTGAGTGTGCTCGGTCACAGGGTGAACGCGCTACGCGTTCCGCTCATTGGAAAGCTCGTGGCCAGACGGAGTCACGAGGTCGACGAGGACACGGCACGAGGTGGCTTCTGGAACGGCTGGGCGCTGGCGGTGATGCGCCGCCCGATTCTGATTATCATCGGCGTGAGCGCGCTGCTGCTGGTGCTGGCGTGGCCAATCCTCTCGATCAGCATCGGCACGCCAACATCAACCTCGCTGCCGAAGGGCGCATCTTCGCGAACCGGCATTGAACTGGTCAATCAGCAATTCCCCGCCTCGAACGAGAATCCGGTCTATATCATCGCGCAGACGCCCGATGGCTCCAGCATGCTGACATCGAGCAACCTGCTCAAGCTGGAGGGCCTTTCGCAGTGGCTCGTCGGCCGGGCGCATGTGACGAGCGTCACCAGCCTGACGATGCTGCCCCAGACGCAAGGCAGCCAGGCACTGCCGTTGCAACAGTTGATCGCGGCCTACTCGTCGGGCGCCTACACACAGAGTCCCGCACTGGCGAAACTGGTCGGATCGACGACGGATACCGACATCACGCTGATCACCGTCAACACCAATGCGCCGGTAGATAGCGCGTCGGGCAAGGCGCTGATCGACGACTTGCGCAACCACTATGGCCAGGGCGCCGACGGGCTGAAGATGCAGGTGGGCGGCTTCCAGGCGGTCAGCCTCGACTTTAATCGCTACCTCTATGGCAACTTCCCGAAGGCAATCGCCTTCATTCTGGGGGCAACGTTCATCCTGCTGCTGCTGATGTTTCGCTCGCTGCTGCTGCCGCTGAAGGCCATCATCATGAATGTGCTCTCGGTCTGCGCGGCGTATGGCGTGCTGGTCTTCATCTTCCAGCAGGGCCACTTCGCTGACGTGCTCAACTTCACCTCCGACGGGTTCATCGATAGCACCGTGCCGATACTGCTGTTCTGTATCCTGTTCGGCCTCTCGATGGACTATGAGGTCTTCCTGCTCTCGCGCATCCGCGAGGAGTGGCTGCGCACACACAACAACCGCTTCGCCGTGGCGCGTGGACTGGAGAAGACGGGCGGCGTCATCACAAACGCGGCGCTGCTCTTCATCATCGTGGCGGGCTCGTTCGTCTTCACGGGCATCGTTATCATGAAGGAGACGGGCCTGGGGATGACGATTGCGGTACTGGTCGACGCAACGGTCATTCGCACGCTGCTCGTGCCCGCAACAATGCGGCTGCTGGGCCGCTGGAACTGGTGGTTCCCCGGGCGCAAGCTGCCCGTGGAGCTGCCCGCCTGACGAGTACGTGAATACAGCCAGTGAGTGAATACCGGGGAGTAAGGTGTCTAGCGCCTCTACCCCCGGTGGTTCACATTGCCGCTTACCTCGCACTCCAGCGTATAACGGACAACGTGGTATGATGCGCCATAGATTGGCGCACGCCTCGCCGCGTGCCGATGGCGTGGAGGTATCGCATATGGCTAGCCCGCTCGACCGCATCACAATGGACCCGAACATCAATCATGGCAAGCCAGTCATTCGCGGTCTCCGTTATCCTGTCGAAGTGCTCCTGGAATTGCTCAGTTCGGGGATGACCATTGACGAGATTCTGGCCGACTACGAAGACCTGGAGCGTGAAGACGTGCTGGCCGCCCTGGCCTTTGCGGCGCGTCTGAGTCAGATCAAGCGCATTGAGGTGCTCGGCCACTGATGGGCGGAAGTGATGACGTTTCTCGTTGATGCTCACCTTCCCCGGAGGCTTGCCCATGTGCTCCGCGCTGCCGGGCACGATGCGCTCCATACGTTGGACCTTCCAGGTGGCAATCGCACAACCGACGCGGAACTCAATGCCCTTTCACTTCGTGATGCGAGAATCGTCGTCACCAAAGATGCGGACTTTGTCAACTCGATCTATTTGAACCATCAGCCGTATAAGCTCCTGCTCATCTCAACAGGCAACATCAAGAATGTCGAACTCGATGCGCTCGTCGCATCTCAACTCTCTGCTTTAGTGGTAGCCTTCACAACCTATGAATTTGTTGAATTGACTCGCTCAACGCTAATCGTCCATTTCTAAGCCGGTGCCCGCAACAATGCGGCTGCTGGGCCGCTGGAACTGGTGGGTCCCCGGGCGCAAGCTGCCCGTAGAGCAGCCCGCCTGACGCAGGACGACGTTAAATCACACCAGCCGGAGTGGGGGAGATGTTCCCTGCTCCGGCCTCTTTGCGCGCCTGCCGCGTGCGTTTGATTACGCCAAATTACCTATGCGACATGGACATCGTACGCATTTCCACCCTACACTGTGGCGAGCGACACCAGCCAAGCCAGGTATGATGCGCGGGACTATCGTGGAGAGTGACAGGGTACGCAGTTGGAATACGAGCCGATGGATCAGCCTTCCGCGCGGCGACGCATACCAGGAGACGTGAACGCGTACGACATCGACGCTCAGCCGACACAGCCAACTCCGCGCGTCGCCTATCCGCGCACGTTCGACATCGACAGGGAGCCAACGCAGCGGATGCGGCAAGTTGTCCGCCCTGATGCGATCGATGCACAACCGACGCGACGGATACAGCGCGTTGTCGCCGCCGCGAAGTCCGCTGCCAGGAAGGTGCCTGAGGTGACGATCTTCTTCTGGATTATTAAGATCCTCACGACCGGAATGGGGGAGACGACCTCCGACTATCTGGTGCGCACGATCAACCCGTTTCTCGCGGTAGGCATCGGCGGCACGGCATTCTTCGCCGCGCTGGCGCTGCAATTTCTCGCGCGCCGCTACATGCCATGGATCTACTGGCTCGCGGTCGCCATGGTTGCGATATTCGGGACGATGGTCGCCGATGCAATCCACGTGCAGTTGGGTGTCCCCTACGTGATTTCCGCCAGTTGTTTCGCCATCGCCCTTGCTGCCATCTTCGCGATCTGGTACGCCAGCGAGAAGACGCTCTCCATTCACACGATCTACACACGCCGCCGCGAACTGTTTTACTGGACCACTGTTGTGACGACGTTCGCGCTCGGCACGGCTGTTGGCGATATGACCGCATCGACGCTGCACCTGGGATATTTCATCTCGGGCGTGTTATTCGCAGCCCTGTTCGCACTGCCAGCGCTGGGCTATTGGCTGTTTGGATTGAGCGAAGTGGCAGCGTTCTGGTTCGCCTACATCGTGACACGGCCACTCGGCGCGTCGTTTGCCGATTGGTTCGGCAGGCCGCGCAGCTTCGGCGGCTTTGGCCTGGGCACGGGTCTCATCAGCCTGATCCTGGCGATCATCATCGTCGGTTTCGTCGGCTATCTTGCCATCACCCGCAGCGATGTCGAGAATGGCACGTCTCGCACCAGCGCATAGGGTGACCACGCGCGAAGTTGCTACTAATGCCCCCAATGACTTCGCATTGTGCATGATGCACAGCAAACTGCCATGAAGTCTAGTAGCATTACCGGTTGACCGTTTATTACGTGGAGTGTACCCTCATCATCAGTGCATGGTGCACAGTGTGCCGGGCACGAAGCGATCCTGACAGGCGTCGCTTCAGTCCCGCCGCCTGGCGTTGACGCCGCCTCGACCATGTTGGTCTCTCGCCCGGGGATGAAGCATTCGACCCCTTGTACTCTCGTATGCTGGCATGAGAGGAGCCCATCATGGCAACCACGTCAACGATCCCCGAAGCGCTGCCCGTGGCAACGCTATCTTCCTCCACACGACGCCCCTTTGCCCTGTATGTTGGTATTCTGCTGGCCATCGGCGTCTTCGCCGGCGTGGCCTCGCGGTTCTTTGCGGGCGCGTCGGCGGGCGCGTTCGACGCCAAGGCGATCAATACCGGCGATACTGCCTGGGTGCTCTCAGCCGCCGCGCTCGTGATGATCATGACCCCCGCTGTAGGATTCTTCTATGGTGGCATGGTCAGAAGCAAGAACGTCGTGAGCGTTATCAAACAGTCGCTGCTGATTCTGTGCCTCGTCAGCGTGCAATGGGTGCTCATCGGCTATAGCCTGGTCTTCGGCACTGATCTCGGCGGCGTCATCGGCGGACTCAATTACTTTGGGCTGCGTGGGGTCGGCTACGCCCCGAACCCAGCGTACGCCAGCAGCATCCCGCAACTGGCCTTCATGATCTTCCAGGCGATGTTTGCCATCATCACCCCCGCGCTGATCATTGGCTCCTTCGCCGAGCGGATGCGTTTCCGCACGCTGGTACTCTTCATCCTGCTCTGGACAACACTGGTCTACGATCCCATCGCACATTGGGTCTGGGGAACGGGCGGCTGGCTGCATAATCTAGGCGCGCTCGACTTCGCGGGCGGCACGGTTGTCCATATCAGCGCCGGATTCGCCGGACTCGCCGCAGCCATCGTCATCGGTCGGCGACTGGGCATCAAGCCAGGACAGCCCATCGAAGCCAACAATGTGCCGCTGGTGCTGCTCGGCGCTGGATTGCTCTGGTTCGGCTGGTTCGGCTTCAATGCCGGGAGCGCGCTAGGAGCCTCACCACTGTCAGTGAGCGCGTTTGTGGTGACGAACACCGCTGCCGCCGCGACGGGACTCACATGGATGGCGCTGAGTTGGGCGGAGACGGGCAAGCCGAGCGCCATGGCAACGGCGACGGGGGCTGTCTGCGGACTGGTCGCCATTACTCCGGCCAGCGGCTTCGTCGGCCCAATGGCGAGCATTGCCATCGGCGTCATCGCCGGCGTGGTGACATATACCATGCTGCTCTTCCGCGCCAAAAAGACGCGCATCGACGACACGCTGGACGTCTGGGCGGCGCACGGCATGGGCGGACTGGCAGGCGCTATTCTGACGGGAGTCTTCGCCGAGAAAGCGATCAACAGCGCGGGCAATGACGGACTGCTCTTTGGGAATCCACGGCAGTTGGCGATCCAGATTCTCGCCGTAGTCGCTTCGCTGACCTATTCGTTTGTCGTCACGTACCTCTTGCTGCGGCTGCTCAAACGCTCTGGCCTCCGCGTCACCCCAGAGGAGGAAACGAGCGGACTCGATCGAGCTACCCACGGCGAAGAGGGTTACCGCTTGTAGCCAGCAGCGCGCGCCTGAACCTGATCGCGTCGGTACCTACCGCGATGTGCCACAATGAGGTGGTGATTCGGCGCATCCAGTAACTCGCGGTGACACGGTTCTTCCCGGGCGGTCCGTAGTTCCCGAGTGGAGGAGAGTGCGCCCGGAAGCACGTTGCTTTAGGCGGTAGCAGCAGGCGCCACTATGACGTTTTCGACCGAAAAACCGGTCGTCTGCCCCATCGTCATCGGCCGCGATGACGAGATCGCAGCGCTGGAGCAGGCGCTCGGGCAGACGCTGGAGGGCCACGGCCAGACCATCCTGATCGCCGGTGAGGCCGGCGTCGGCAAGTCACGGCTGATTGCGGCGACCCGCGCACGCGCGGACAGGCTTGGAATCCTGCGTCTCCAGGGCCAGTGCTTTGAGCCGGACGCGGCGCTTCCCTATGCCCCGCTCGCCGACCTGCTGCGGGCGCGCTTGACGGACCCGCCGGAGACATTCGCCTCCAATCCGGGAATCGCGGCACCAGAGCTGGGCAGATTGGTCCCAGAGTTGGTGGCGGCCCTGCCCGGATATACGCCTCCAGCACCACTGGAGCCTGAACAGGAAAAGCGGCGTCTGTTTCAGGCTCTCACCCAGTTCATCGTTGGGCAGCCGAGCGCCAGCCAGCGACTCATGGTCGTGGAAGATCTTCATTGGAGCGACGATACCAGCCTCGAATTCCTGCTCTCACTAGCCCGCCGCGCCGCAGCGCAGCCACTCTTGCTTCTGCTCAGCTATCGCAGCGATGAGGTCGGCCCCGGCTTGCGCCACCTGCTCGCCGAGCTCGACCGCGAACGACTGGCGCAGGAATTCGTCCTCAAGCCGCTCTCGCGAGGCGATGTCGGCGCCATGCTCCAGGCGACATTGGGACTGGCGCGGCCCGCACGCGCTGATTTTGCGGATGCCCTCTACACGTTGACCGAGGGCAACCCTTTCTTTGTCGAGGAGACGCTCAAGTCGCTGGCCGTCGCGGGCGTCCTCTCCGGGAACGAGAACGTCGAGGCGCGCCAGCTTCTCAATCATTCGCGTACCCCGCGCTCCGTGCAAGACGCGGTCTTGCGCCGGCTGGCCCGTATAAGCGCTCCGGCTCAGCGGGTACTCACGCTGGCTGCGATTGCCGGTTCGCGCTTCGACTTCTCCCTCCTGCAAGCGCTCGCGGGACAGCACGAGGCGGAACTCCTGCGACATATCAAGGAACTGGTGGGGGCGCAACTGGTCGTGGAGGAGTCGGCGGAGCGGTTTGCCTTTCGCCATGAGTTGACTCGCCAGGCAATCTCTGCGCAACTCCTGGTGCGCGAGCGCCAGGCGCTGCACCGAGAGATCGTGGAGGCCATCGAGCGGCTACATGCGGGATCGGAGGAGATACACCTGCCCGACCTTGCTTACCACGCCTTCGAGGCAGGAATCTGGGAGAAAGCCTTGCCGTATGCACGTCGCTTGGGCGAGCAGGCGCTGGCGATGAACGCGCCACAAGCAGCTATCGAACAGTTTACCCGCGCCATCGAGGCAACGCGCCAGGTTGGCCAACCGCCCGACCTGGCGCTGTATCGCGCGCGGGGAAAGGCATTCGAGGTCCGCGGCGAATTCGAGCGCGCACAGGACGACTACGTAGTGGCCCTGGACGCTGCCCGCATGGCAGATGATGTGGCCACCGCATGGCAGGGGCTGCTCGACCTCGGGTTCCTGTGGCTGGCTCGCGACTTTGTGCGGGCGGGCGAGTTCTTTCGTCAGGCGCGGGATCTGGCCAGCCAGATGGATGATCCGAAACGTCTGGCGCAGAGTCTCAATCGGCTGGGCAACTGGTTCGCCAATATGGACCAGCCGCGCCAAGCGCAAGGCCTCCATCAGCAGGCTTTGTCAATCTTCAGGGAGTTGGACGACCAGCAAGGCATCGCGGAAACGCTGGATCTCCTGGCTGTGGCAGCCTTCTTCGCGGGGGACCGACAAAGGGCGATCACAGCCTTTGAAGAAGCGGCCGCATGCTACCGCGCATTAGGCGACCGGCGGGGCCTGGTTTCCGCACTGGCGACACTGGGACCTTTGCACTGCTTCTCCAGAGTGGTCGAGACGCTGCCTGCCGTGCCACCACACACTGGCCAGGCGGTGGGCGAGTGCGAGGAAGCGCTCACCATCGCCCGGGAGATCGGCTGGCGCTCCGGCGAGGCCTATGCCTCGTGCGAGCTGGCCGCCTGCCTCTTGACCAAGGGAGACTATGGGCGCGCGCAAGCCACTCTCCACGAGGGGCTGGCAATCGCTGAAGAGATCGAGCATCGCGGATGGCTCACGCTTACCCACTCCACCTTCGGCAAGATGTATCTGGACCTCCTCGCTCCGCATGCCGCTCGCTGGCACTACGAACAGGCCTATAGGTACGCCCAGGAGGCTGGCGCCAATCACTTGATTGAAACGGCGGCAGCCTTCCTCGCGGAGGCAAGTCTGCTGGGACACGCGCCCGCGCGCGCCGAGGCAGTCTTGCAGAATCTGGTGGCGGAGGAATCGCCTGTCGAGACACTCAAGCAGTCACTGCTGTTGGCCGTTTATGGCGAGCTCCGCCTGGCGCGCGACGATCCAGACCAGGCGCTGCGGGCTGCGGATCGCGTGATCGCGTGGGCCGATCAGGCAGGCGAGGCGGACGTCATCGCGCGTCTGTGGAAGCTGCGCGGGGAGGCACTCGCGACGCTCGGGCGGACAGCCGAAGCCGAGGTGGCGCTGCGGGCCGCACGGGAAGCCGCACGCGAACAGGGTTCCCATCCGCTGCTCTGGCAACTCCACGTCTCGCTGGGCGCGCTTTTCCAGGCTCAGGGCCGCCGCGAAGAAGCTGAGCGTGAGTATGTCGCGGCCAGGGCGGTGGTCGAAGAAATGGCAGCCTCCATACCAGACGAGGCGCTGCGGGGGCAGTTCCGGGAGAATGCGCTCGCTCGTATCCCAGCATCCCGCCAGCTTTCGCGCCGCCACGCCGACGGGAATCGCTACGGCGGGCTGACGGCGCGTGAGTGCGAGGTGGCAAGTTGGGTCGCCCGTGGCCTCTCCAATCGCGAGATTGCCGAGGCGCTGGTCATCAGTGAACGGACGGTCGAGGCTCACACGGGCCACATCCGCGACAAGCTCGGTCTCACCTCGCGTGCCCAGGTCGCTGCCTGGGCTGTCGCGCAGGGCTTGGTGCCAGACACCCTATGACTGCCCTGACAACACTTGCTCCTCTGCCTTGGCCCCTGATAGCGGTGAAGATGTGGCCTTTCTCCGTTTCCCATACCGACCCTGACGCGCGCCGCCGATTAACATTGTGCATCCCCTCCGTGCTCTCTGCGCAGCAACATACGTGCTGATCGCCGCCAAGATACGTGCTGGCCCCGATGGCAACGTCTCGGTGGTCTGGCACACTGGACCCAGTGAGGCGCGAGTAGGAATGCGGGTATCCTTGCTCACCTCATCAGTATTGTTGGGCACTGTGGAGGACACGTCCGCGTTTGCCCTTCCCGCTGTCCATAGGCAGACGGAGGAACATCGATGGCGATTGTAGTGATTGACCACGCCCCAGGCTTCACCGCTGAGCAGTGGGAGGCGTTGCAACAGCAATTGAGAGAATCTACGAATCCGCCGAGAGGCATCGTCGCGCAACTGGCAGGGCCGTTTGAGGGCGGGTGGCGCGTCATTAGCGTGTGGGAATCCCAAGAGGCCTATGAGACCTTCCGCCGGGAACGGCTCGCGCCAGTAATTCAGCAGATGGGGATTGTGGATCAGCTTCAGATCTCGCCGTTGCACAGCGTCATGTTCGTACCCCAGCAACACTAATGCAGCCGCTCCGCCAGCGGGAGTCGCTAGTTGGCGCGTTTCTAGGAGGAGGACAGGGGATGGCTGCACGACCACCAGCGTTCGATCAGGTGAAGAGCGAGGCGTTCGCTGGAAGGGTGCTGGAAGACACCAGTATGTGCATGGTGACTCTCATGGCGGCTCTCGGTGACCGGCTAGGGCTGTTCAAGAGTCTGGCAACGAGTGGGCCGTCTACGAGCGTCGAATTGGCGGCGCGAACCGGTGTCAGTGAGCGCTACGCCCGCGAGTGGTTGGGCGGGATGACAGCCGCCCGCTACGTCGAGTACGATCCGGACAGTGGTCGCTTCGCGCTACCGCCCGAGCACGCGTCAACGCTGGCGCAGGAAGATGGCCCCTTTTTCGTTGGAGGCCAGTACCAGACGATGCTCGCGGCAATCGCACAAATCGGTCGAGTTGAGGAGGCGTTTCGGACGGGTGGCGGCGTGCCGCAGTCTGCGTATGACGACAGCCTGTGGGACGGCCAGGCGCGCGTGAGCGCCAGATGGGCGGAGAACCTGCTTACCCAGGTCTGGCTGCCAGCGCTGCCGGAGGTCCAGACGAAGCTAAAACGCGGGGCGGCGGTTGCCGATGTCGGCTGCGGACGGGGGTTGGCGCTCATCAAGTTGGCGCTGGCGTGCCCCAATTCCTACTACGTCGGCTATGACCTCTTCGAGCCAGCCATCGCTCGCGCGAGCGAGAACGCGCGGGCCGCCGGCGTAACAGACCGCGTGCGCTTCCAGCAACTCAACGCTGCGAACGGATTGCCAGCCCAGTTCGACGTCATCACCACCTTCGACGTCGTCCACGATGCCGCCGACCCGCACGGCCTGCTGCGGGCAATACGACAGGCGCTGAGGCCGGACGGCATCTACGTGTGCGTTGAGAGAAACTGCTCGGACACGCTGGAGGAGAATATTGGTCCGATCGGCGCCCTCTCCTACGGCATGAGCCTTTTCTACTGCATGACGACATCGCTGGCCGCTGGTGGAGCAGGGCTGGGGACGCTCGGCCTGCCCGAGACCAGGCTGCGAGAGTTGTGCATCGAGGCCGGGTTCCGCTGCGTCGACCGGCTCCCGCTGGAGAACCCGTTCAACGCGTTCTACGGGATCAAACCATAAGTTGGCCTAACCGTTCGCATGTTAGAAGAATGGTAGGAGGGACTGGCATGACCACGCACAGCACGATGGAGAATATGACGGTCGACGGAGTACGCCTGGAGTATGAGGTGCGCGGGACTGGCGAGCCGCTCGTTCTCAGCCATGTTGGCTTGGTAGCGGATGCGTTCGCGCCCTTGATGGACCAGCCCGCGCTCGGCTCGTACCGACTGATTCGCTACCACCGCCGGGGGCATGGAGGTAGCACGCACACCGCAGGTCCGGTCAGCATCGCCGACCAGGCCGCTGACCTGGCTGGGCTGCTGGACCATCTGAGCGTGGGGCGGGCGCATGTTGTGGGCCACTCCATCAGTGGATTGATCGCCTTGCAGCTCGCCGCGGATCGTCCCGATCTGGTTGGGACGCTCGTACTCATGGAGCCACCGTTGCGACGGCATACGAACGGTCCAGCAGTCCAGGCCATGAACCAGCGCATAGCGGTGGGCTACCAGCGCTACGGCGAGGGGGACCGCGCAGGCGCGATTGATAGCTTCCTCTCTCCCCTGTTCGGGCAGGACTACCGCGAGATATTGGAGCGCGCGCTGCCCGACAGTTGGGCGCAAATGGTACGCGATGCTGACATGTTCTTCAGCATCGAGTCTACGGCCATGGCGCAATGGCCGTTCGGAGCAGCCGAGGCGGCGCGCATCACCATACCAGTGTTATCGCTGGTTGGCGGCGAGAGCCATGCGGGGGCCATCGAGTTCGAGCAGGTGCTGCGGACGTGGTTCCCCCAACTGGAGACGGCGCGTGCGCCAGGAGTCAATCACATGATGCACTTGCGGCATCCGGAGCCGGTCGCCGAGAAGATAGCTGAGTTCCTGGCGCGGCATCCGCTGCGCTGAGCGTATCTGAGGCACTCGCCGATACTCTTTGGCAGCCTCGGTCTGATCTTGGCCAATCCCACATCACAGGAGGTGCCCGATGAAACCACGGGTCGAGTATCCCAAGGTCGCACCGGGCGCCTTGGCGGCCATGGGTGGATTGGAGCGATACCTGGCCGACTGCGGCCTGGACGCATCCCTGCTTGATCTTGTCAGGCTGCGCGCCTCGCAAATGAATGGGTGCGCATACTGCATAGATATCCACGCGAAAGACGCGCGCGCCAGCGGCGAGTCCGAACAGCGACTTTATGCGCTCAGCGCCTGGCACGAGACGCCGTTTTACAACGCGCGCGAACGGGCGGCGCTGGCGTGGACTGAAGCGCTGACGCTCATCGCGGATAGCCATGCGCCCGACGAGGTCTATGAATCAGTCCGCCAACAGTTCAGCGAGAAAGAACTGGCAGACCTGACACTCGCCATCGTTGCCATCAACGGATGGAACCGGCTCGCGATCGGTTTTCGCACGATACCGGGAACGTATCCACTGAAATCGCATGCCATGCCGAACGCCGCACGACCAGTGACCAGGTAAAGCGCCGCTTATGCCGGAGCGAGCATCGTGGCACGGCCGCTTGGCGCCTCGTGGGCGCATGGGAGAAACGCCGCTTGATTCACCGGAGTCTTCAGGCTCCGCAGGATATCAAACGTCAGCGACTCGACGAATTCGGTTTCGCTGACCCACTGAGATATCGAGCATTAGACACTGATGGCGAAAGGTGCTTCATTCAAGGGATAGCGGTGGCCCAAGAAGTTCCATGCCATGCGCGCGCCATAGGGCAGGGTCTTGCTGCGGCATCGCGTTGGCTTGCGTGACTACGCGGAAGAAATCCTCCATCTTGCCAGCGGGCATAAACGTGACCAGGATTCTGCCACGCGCGTTGCCGATGTGCGCCCAGACGTGCGGCACCATACGTGGCGCCATGAGCGAATCGCCGGGATGGAGCGTGAAGCGTTCCGTGCCGACCTCCATCAGGAAGTCGCCCTCAAGCGCATAGAACCACTCGTCCTGCTCCAAATGCAGGTGGCGTGCTGGGCCGCCCTTTTCGTGGAATACATTCTCAAGGCTAAGAAGTCCGCTGCTCCCCTGCCCGGCTACCTTGAATTCGAGCTTTGAGACGCCAAGCCCGCGAACCTCACCGAAGCAATCCTCGCCCGCCAGCACGCGCAGTATCCCTGGCGGCTGCACCAACTGGGCTGACGATTCATCCATTGTCATGTCTCTCCCGGCGCCTCGCGCAAATGTATATGTAAACCGCCACTGACGACAAAGGCCATGATCTGCCCATATGTTCGCCGTCACTCACGGTATCACGACGCCGCGTTCGATGGCAATCGGCCATAATGGAAAGGTCGCGTCATGTTGGTGGCTCAGCGGCGCCTATTCCTTGAGCGATATACTGGAAATCACCGGAAGACCTTCAGTGAGCGGAGACGAGACCGTGACCGACGCGCGTAGTGAAAGCAACCATTCATCTGGCGGAGCAGCCTGGCAAATTGTCGTGCGGCCCGTCATCGAAAGCATCATGCGCGATGAGCAAGTCCCAGGCATGGTGATCGCCGTGGCGCGGTGCGACGAGCCGCCGACCTTCCTGGCGATTGGCACAGATGGCGCTGGCGAAACGCTGCATCCCGAGACGCGCTTTCCGGTCGCCTCGCTCACCAAACTGGCCACCGCGCTGGCCGTGCTGCGCCTTGTCGACGCGGGCAGGCTGGCGCTCGACGATCCACTGGCCAGCCATCTCCCGGAGGCCGCGGCTGCCCATGATGGCGTCACTATTCGCGCATTGCTCAGCCATGTCGCTGGCTTGCCAATGGATATTGCCAGCGATGCCGCCCCTTATACGCCCGCGCTGGACTGGCCCACACTGGCGCGCGCGTGTCTGGTGATGGCGCCCATCGAGCCGCCACACACGTTTGTGCGCTACAGCAATGTTGGCATTGGCCTGCTCGCTATCGTCGTCGAACGCCTGACAGGGATGGGCTTTAGCGCGGCACTGGAATCCCTGGTGTTCGCGCCCCTGGAGATCGAAGGCTACCTCGGCGTCGAGCCGCCGCATCGACCCGCGCGCATCACCGGAGCGCTTGGAGCGCACGAGGGTGACGACTTTGAGCTATTCAACTCACCCTTCTGGCGTGCGCTCGCGATGCCGTGGGGTGGCATGGTGACGACGGCGGACGGCGCACTCGCCCTGGCGCGAGCATTCGCGGGACTGCCCGCTGGCTACCTCTCGCCCGATCTGCTGGCCGAGGCGATCCGCAACCAGACGAACGGGCTGGCAGGCGATCTCGCGGGTCTGGCGCAGTGGCCGCAATGTCCCTGGGGCCTTGGCGTGGAGCTGCGAGGCACGAAGGAGCCGCATTTCGCACCGTCGCAAGCCGCGCCAACATCATTTGGCCACGCGGGTTCGAGCGGCTGTCTCGCCTGGGTCGATCCCATTGCGGGCGTAGCGTGGGCGATTCTCGGCACCCGCACGATAGATCCCTGGGGTCTGCGGCGGATGCCCGCCATCGGCGCAGCGATTCTCTCAGCGCTGCGAACATAGCAGAGGGACGGCCAAATTGACCATCCCTCTTGCGACATAGTCATTGTCCGAAGCTGCGCTAGTTCTTCACGGTAATGGCGGCGCTATACGTTTCCTCGAAGCCGTCTACCGTGCCACCAACGCGGCGATCCGTCCAGATGGGATGGATAACCCCGCCGAAGGCCGCGAGTCCC
>DAHUXT010000529.1 GCA_027307065.1 Ktedonobacteria bacterium | reverse complement strand
CGCATAGCCGAACATCTCGGAAAGGGGCACTTCGGCGTTGATCGCCTTGCCGCCGGCGCTCTCTTCCATTCCCGTGATCTGGCCGCGGCGGCGATTCAAATCGCCGATGACATCGCCCGAGTACTCCTCCGGCGTGACGACCTCGACTTTCATGATCGGCTCGAGGAGCACCGGCTTCGCGCGCCTGAAGCCTTCTTTGAAGCCCATGGAGCCGGCGATCTTGAACGCCATCTCGCTCGAGTCGACGTCGTGATACGAGCCGTCGATCAGAGTGATCTTGATGTCGACGACAGGGTAGCCGGCGATGACACCGGTCTGACAGGCCTCCTGGATGCCCTTGTCGACTGCCGGGATGTACTCCTTCGGGATCGTGCCGCCGACGATGCCGTTGACGAACTCGAAGCCCTTGCCGCGCGCGAGCGGCTCGATCTTGAGCCAGCAATCGCCGTATTGTCCGCGCCCGCCCGACTGGCGTTTGTACTTGCCCTGGGACTCGGCGCGCCCCTTGATGGTCTCCATGTAGGGGACCTTGGGCGCCTGTAGC
>DAHUXT010000528.1 GCA_027307065.1 Ktedonobacteria bacterium | reverse complement strand
TCGACGCCGAGCGCGCGCTTGAGCGCCTCCTTGGCGCGCGCCAGGCGTGAGCGCACCGTGCCGACGGGCACGCGCTCGATCGCCGCGATCTCCTCGTACTCGAGACCGTCCCACAGCTGCAGCGCCACCACCGCCCGCTGCTCCTCGGGCAGCACCGCGATCGCCTGCCGCAGCGCCCGCGCGAGACGCAGCGCCCACGCCCGCTGGCCGGCTGGTTCCGCAATCTCGTCCTGGCGGAACTCCACCTGCAAGTGCAGCAGGTTGCGCCGCAGCGCATGGAACGGCGTGCTGTAGTCCACCGACGGGTCGAGGTCGTACGGCTGGTTGTCTCCAACCACGGCATCGTTCGCCCCGCGCAGGGCCGCCAGCCGCGCGATCTCGTCGAGGGGCAGCACGGTGAACAGCTTGAGGAAGCGCACCACGTCGCCATCCTCGGTGTTGCGCCAGTACTGCCAGTAGTCGTAGGGGCTCACCATGTCGGCGTTGAGCCACACGGCGCCGGCCGCGGTCTTGCCCATCTTCGCGCCCGACGCGGTCGTGATGAG
>DAHUXT010000527.1 GCA_027307065.1 Ktedonobacteria bacterium | reverse complement strand
TGCGAATCGTCCACCATTACCATGGCTTGATATTTTTCCGCCAGGTCGCAGATCTCGCGCAGCGGAGCAATGTAGCCATCCATCGAAAACACGCCATCGGTGGCGATCATGCGGAAACGGGCGCTCTGCGCTGCCTGCAGCTGTACCTCGAGATCTGCCATGTCGCGATTCTTATAGCGAAAGCGCTGGGCTTTCGAGAGCCTAATGCCGTCGATGATGGACGCGTGATTCAGTTCGTCCGAAATGACGGCGTCCTCCGCGCCTAGCAGCGTTTCGAACAGCCCGCCGTTGGCGTCGAAGCAGGATGAATACAGAATGGTGTCTTCCGTCCCCAGAAACGTGGCAATCCCCTGCTCCAGCTGCTTGTGCTGTTCCTGCGTCCCGCAAATGAAGCGCACCGAGGCCATTCCATAGCCCCAGCGGTCGAGCGCATTGCGTGCGGCGGCGATGATGCGCGGGTCGTCCGCCAGCCCCAGATAGTTATTCGCGCACAGCACCAGCACCTTTTCGCCGCCCTGCAGTTCGGCGTCGGGGCGCTGCGCGGA
>DAHUXT010000526.1 GCA_027307065.1 Ktedonobacteria bacterium | reverse complement strand
CCGTGCGCTCGATCTCGCTGGGGGCGCTGCTGGCGCCACCGGCGCTGGTGGAGCGCGCGGCGTGGCAGGCGATCACCAACCGCGCGCAGGCCTTCAGCCAGTTCGCCGCCAACCCACACGTCTTCGCCGCGCAGTTCCTGGCGATGTTCGCCATCTCCCGCACCGCACCGGGGCCGGGGTCGCTGATCGTGGTGCTGATCGGACGGCAGGCGGCCGGCTGGCCCGGCGCGGCGGTGGCGGCGCTGGCGATGTTCGTGCCGTCCTCGGCTCTTGCCTATCTGGCGGCGCGGTTCTGGCGGCGCGGCGACGGCCCGCCCGGCTGGCGCGGCTGGGGGGCTGATTTGACGCTCGATGAATTCTGTGATCGCTTCGCAGGCATATCTTCTTCGCCCTCGTAAAACACACTATTATGATGGTGAATATCGCTATTGTACGTTACCGCGCGCGTAACAGCGCAACCGGCATCCAGGCGCACACGGCGGGGCATGACGGGACGCGGTGCGACGAGCGATTGGAGTGTGCCCAGACGGTGGAGATGCCATGCTC
>DAHUXT010000525.1 GCA_027307065.1 Ktedonobacteria bacterium | reverse complement strand
GTGCCCGACAGGGCGGTGCCTGCGTGCAGCAGGTAGCCCTCAGCGCCGTCGGGCAGAGCGTCTGATGGCAGGTCCTTGATCGTGATGACGTCGCCCTTGGCCGGCGCCTCCGGGTAACCTTCGGCGGCGATCACCACGGTGACTGCCGCGCCCGGATGCCAGGCGAGGCCGCGCGTGGTGTCCAGGTCGCCCACCGCCGACGCGTGCAGCAGGCCAGCAAGCGGAGTGGCCAGCCGGTCCAGCACCACCTGCGTCTCCGGGTCGCCGAACCTGGCGTTGAACTCGACCACCCGCAGGCCGGCCCGGGTCAGGCTGAGACCGGCGTAGAGCAGCCCCTGGTACGGCGTGCCGCGGCGGCGCATCGCGTCGACGGCCGGCTGGATGACCTCGGCCATCGCCTGGTCCACCAGGTCAGCGGGGGCCCAGGGGAGCGGGGCGTAGGCGCCCATGCCGCCGGTGTTCGGCCCCTGGTCGCCGTCGCGGGCCCGCTTGAAGTCCTGGGCGGGCTTCAGCGGCACCGCGGTCACGCCGTCGGTGACCGCGAAC
>DAHUXT010000524.1 GCA_027307065.1 Ktedonobacteria bacterium | reverse complement strand
AACTAGCACAACTGCCAATAAGCAAATTCGGAGACGGTGGTCTTGGCGAACACGACCGCTCCGGCCTCGATCAGATGCTCGACCGCAGAGCTTATCTCCTGAGGCACGAAGCCGACCATGCCGGGAGAGCCATACGTCGTCTCGACACCTGCCAACCAGTGTGAGTCTTTGATCATCGCAGACACCCCGCAGCCTTGCCGCTTCCCTGGCTCTCCGATGGAGACGGACGCTGAAGGGATTCAGAACTGGTTCCACCCTGTCTGCTCTTTCGAGGGCCGCCAGTCCGGGTCGTCGGAGAGCGAGCTCAGCATGCCCAACTAACTTCTGGCGGCCGGCACGCGGGCAGCACCGCCGCCCGTGAGTCGAGCCGCGACGGCGACCGGGATGATCGTGACAAGGATCACGAATGACACGACGACGTTCACCTCTGGGAGCAGGACGCCGTGGCGGATCTGGCCGAAGATCCAGATGGGCAAAGTGCTCTGGGCGCCGGCAGTGAAGGTGGTCACGATGACCTCGTCGAATGATAGCGCGAAGGCCAGCATG
>DAHUXT010000523.1 GCA_027307065.1 Ktedonobacteria bacterium | reverse complement strand
AGGAGAGCAGCGCTTTTCCTGGGGCGACAAGCACCTTGACAATTGAAATGTGGAAAGCAGAACTGGAACTGGTTGCGACTGGTTCATCTGCCCTGGTTCTCCGGCAACGGGGAGCAGAAGTGGATGCCGGTCCGTGGTTCACACAAGACAATCACGTTCCTGTCAATTCAACCGCTGTGTACCCACACAGCACACAATCTGCGAATACAAGCCATAGCATTTGATTATGCGCTTGGATCGCTTGCATCAGCATCTTGAGCCTCTTCGGGGGTTCGACATAGAAACTGAATGGCGAGTTTGATCCTGGCTCAGGATAAACGCTGGCGGCGTGCCTAACACATGCAAGTCGAACGCTCTTCGCAAGAAGAGAGTGGCGGACGGGTGAGGAACGCGTGGGTATCTGCCCAGAGGTGAGGAATACCGGCGAGAAATCGCCGACAAGACCGCATAGCCTCGGCAACGAGGAAAGTCGCAAGACGCCTATGGATGAGCCTGCGTCCGATTAGCTAGCTGGTGGGGTAATGGCCTACCAAAGCGACGATCGGT
>DAHUXT010000522.1 GCA_027307065.1 Ktedonobacteria bacterium | reverse complement strand
AACATCGGCGTGACGGCTCAGGACGCCACCGTCGACGAGGTCCTGACCGGCCGCCAGAACCTGGTGATGATCGGGCGCCTGAGCGGCCTGCGCCGCGGCCAGGCGCGGGCGCGGGCGGCCGAGCTCCTCGACCAGTTCGACCTCGCCGATGCCGCCGACCGGATGCTCAAGGAGTACTCGGGCGGGATGCGCCGGCGCCTCGACCTCGCCGCCGGCCTGGTCACCCGGCCGCCGGTGCTCTTCCTCGACGAGCCGACGACCGGGCTCGACCCCGCGAGCAGGCTCCGGATGTGGAACGTGATCCGCGAGCTGGTCGCGGGCGGCGTGACCCTGCTGCTGACCACCCAGTACCTCGACGAGGCGGACGAGCTCGCCGACCGCATCGTGGTCATCGACCACGGTCACGTCATCGCCGGCGGGACGCCCGCCGAGCTCAAGACGCAGACCGGGGGAGCCCGGCTCGAGGTCACCCTCACCGAGGCCGACCCCGCTGCCGCCAAAGCCCTGGAGCCGTACGCGTCCGGCCCCGTCCACGTGAGCCAGGACGGGCGG
>DAHUXT010000521.1 GCA_027307065.1 Ktedonobacteria bacterium | reverse complement strand
AAGGTGATCGGCGGATCATCTGCGATCAACGCCATGATCTCGATGCGCGGACAGGCCGCCGACTACGATCACTGGCGGCAGCTCGGCCTGACAGGCTGGAGCTATAGCGACGTGCTGCCCGCCTTCCGCCGGCTGGAGGATCACTTCCTGGGCGAGAGCGAGCATCACGGCGTGGGCGGCGGCTGGCGCATCGAGGCGCCGCGGCTGTCATGGGCCATTCTCGACGCCGTCGGCGAGGCCGCGCAGTGACGATTGCGGCGAGCGAGCCGCACTTGGCCCCAACGCCGCCGCTCGCCGCCGCGCCGCGCAAGCCGACTTCCTCCTGCGCGGTGGCGACGGCGTAAATCGTCGCTTCGTGCGAGCGCATCGCCCGTAGCGCCTCGAACATCACAAAGAGGCTGGCGCGGTCGTCCATCGCCTTGCAGATGTAGTTGTCGCCTACCTTCTCGAAGGTGCGGTCCATCGTCACGTAGTCGCCGATCCGCACCGTCTCCTTGACGGCATCGGCGGGCATGCCGAGATCCACAAAGAACTCGTCGTGCTGCGGCAGTTTCCG
>DAHUXT010000520.1 GCA_027307065.1 Ktedonobacteria bacterium | reverse complement strand
GGGCTCGCGCAGGGCGAGCACCGTGCCGCCGGTGGGCAGGAACCCGCGCGCCGGGTCCTCGGCGTAGACGCGGGCCTCGACCGCGTGCCCGTCCGGCTGCGCCGGCCGGGCCACCTCGAGACGCTCGCCCGCGGCGACCCGGAGCTGCCACTCGACCAGGTCCACCCCGTAGACCAGTTCGGTGACCGGGTGCTCGACCTGGAGCCGGGTGTTCATCTCCATGAAGAAGTACTCGTCCGGGCGGTCCGCGGAGACGATGTACTCCACGGTCCCGGCGCCGGTGTAGCCGACCACCTGGGCCGCGGCGACCGCGCTGGCGCCCATCGCGGCCCGGGTCCGGGCGCCGCGCTCGCCGCCGCCGGCCAGCAGCGGCGACGGCGCCTCCTCGATGATCTTCTGGTGCCGCCGCTGAAGGCTGCACTCGCGCTCGCCGAGGTGCACCGCGTTCCCGTGCGCGTCCGCGAAGACCTGGATCTCGATATGCCGCGGGCTGGTGATAAACCGCTCGGCGAGAAGGGTGCCATCGCCAAAAGCCCCTACGGCCTCTCTACGGGCCCC
>DAHUXT010000051.1 GCA_027307065.1 Ktedonobacteria bacterium | reverse complement strand
GCCGCCCCGCGACCCGCGGGTCGCCATGGAGCGGATGAAGATGCCGGGATCGGCGTGATGCTCCTGCATGCGGATGCGGTCGCCGAGAATCGCTCCGCCTGTGTAAGGACTCGTCGGGTCGACGGCGATGATGCCAACGGTTCGGTCTTGCTGGCGATAACGCCGCGCCAGTTGATCGACCAGAGTGCTCTTTCCTGCTCCGGGTGAGCCAGTGAAGCCGACGATATGCGCGTGGCCACCCTGGGTGTGCAGCTGGGCGAGAATAGCATGCGTCTCGGGCGCGCCGTTTTCGATCAGCGTGACAACCCGCGCCAATGCCCGCCGGTCGCCCGCGAGCAATCGCGCGACAATATCAGCTTGTGCCATGCTATTGGGCCGTCCCCTCGGCAGCCTCCTCCGCGGCTGGTTCGAGCGGCGCGAGTTCATGGGAAAGGCGGTCGGCGTTGACGTTGGCGCGCACAAACTCGATGATGATGCGCAGCGGCGTGCCGGGACCGAAGTTGCCCTTGATGCCCAACTTTTCGATGGTGGGCAGATCCTCATCGGGCAAGATGCCGCCAGCCATCACCAGCACATCGTCGACGCCGTTGGACTTCAGGAGATCCATCACCTTCGGAAAGATGGCCATGTGCGCGCCGGAGAGGATGCTCATCAGAATGGCATCGACGTCCTCCTGGATGGCCGCCTCCACGATCATCTGCGGCGTCTGGCGAATGCCCGTGTAGATGACCTCCATGCCGGCATCACGCAGCGCCCGCGCTAACACCTTCGCGCCACGGTCGTGCCCATCTAGTCCCGGTTTCGCTACCAGCACACGAATCTTGCGTTGTTCCGCCATATTGCTGCGAAGCAGAACCTCGTGGCCCTCCTTCGCGTCCCCCTTTCAGCGCCATTGCTGTAGATGCTCATGCAGACTCGCGCAGCCTCAACCGGAAGACATCCGATGACATCGGCGCAGCACAGCGGGCTCAGCGACTACATGGCGATTGTACACGCCGAAGGGGTGCGTCGCAAGAAGTCGGCGCGCATCAACGCCCTCAACCGATGGTGAACGTCGGCGTCGTTGCGACAGCGCCAGCGGACAAATCCTGTCCGGGCAGCGCGTAGTGCAAGACGGCGCGATACGTTCCAGTGGGCCACGGCGTCGCATGTATCTGGCCCGCGCCTGGAGAAAGCGTGATCTTCCGGGTCTCGCCCGCGCTGATCTCTACGATGCGAGTGGCGATCATCATCGCGCAGCCGCCGACGTTGGTCCAGCCAGTCGTCGTCTGGCGCTGCAGCGTGACGATAGTGCAATTCGTTTGATGATCGAAGGTGCGAACACTGGTCGCGAGGGTGTTGCTGAGCGTCACGATGATGGTGGAAGAAGGCGTGTAGGAAGCATGATCGCTGCTCAGCGAGACGGCATTGGCTGGCGGGTTCGCGGTCACGGGCGTTCTCCCAGGTGAAGCAGTCGATGCGGCTGACAGGGCATCATTGACCCCCGATGTGTTGGCCGGGACACCACAGGCGGCGAGCAATAACACCACCCCCAACGGCAGCGCGACAAATACAGCGGCAATCATACTCCTGAGGCCGCGCCGACAATAACGCGGGTCGATAAATGGCTCACGGAACTCGTGCTCTCGGCCCATACAGATCTCCTTTCCCGAAAACTGCCAGTCAGACGCGGAAATCCGTCCGCGGGTTCCTGGTGAGAATCATTCCCATTCACTACGCGCCATGACAGAGCGGACATGGCTCGTAGCCCGCTGCACGGGCGTCGTCTACACTGGCGAAAATGCGCGAGGGCAGCGCCCAGCGCGCACGGCTCCGGACGCATCCTGGCAGGCAATAGCGCGACGTGCCACGGATGCCTAGCGCTGGCATGTTGCCGTTGTTGTGGGCAGCAAGCCCTGCGGCCCAGGCGTCGTATTCGCTGGCATCCGCGGGTATCGCGCCCTCCATCGCCAGCAGGCGCGCCTTGAGCGGCAATCCCGGCCCGTAGCCCGTGAGACGGCCATCGCTGCCGACGATCCGATGGCAGGGCACGAAAGGCGCTACTGGATTCGCGCCATTGGCCGCGCCAGCCGCCCGTATGGCAGTGGGCGCCCCGATGGACTGGGCGATTTCGGCATACGTGCGCGTCTCGCCGAAGGGCACAGACGCCACCTCTGCCCAGGCCGCGCGGTAGAACGCTGTCCCCTGGAGATCGAGCGGGACGGTGAAGGTGCGCCGTTGGCCGCCGAAATACTCGCGCAGTTCCGTGAGCGCCTGTCGCAGATGCCTCAGAGCCTCTTCTTCGGCATCGTCGAAGATCGTGATGGTTCCGACATTCGCAGAAGGGTGGCCCGTCTCGGTCCAGTGTGGAATCTCGGCTGCGCGCACGCCGTGCGGCCCGGCTTCGACACGGATGCTTCCAGCCCAGGTATCTACCGCTCCATACGCAGATATGACGCGCTCTTTGTTCGCCATCGTGTACCTCCCTGTGACACGTTCCCATGTCAGAATACCTTGATTGCCGCCAAATAGACAGACCTACGTACTCATCCCTGCGTGATTTTCAGCAATGCTCATCGGACATCTTGACAATGCTGCGTCATCCTGTATACTTGCTCCCAACTGTCTGCCTGTTTTGTTTGCCGTGATGTCGTACCTCCGGGTCAACAGCATCCACGTGCGCGCCGTTGCGCGCAGCGCATGCCGTGCCAACACGGCGCCGGATGACCGCTGGATGATCCAGCAGACCTGAGTAACGACGGCATGTAAGGAGGTGCCGAGTCGAGCACTAGAGCAAGGTGATACCCCAGCGACTCCTTAAATTCTGGCGCAACCCTGGTAGGGATACGTGCGCGCAGCGTGGCGCGCAAATCCATCAAGGAAAGCTGTTGTCCGACAATGTCCGTCGGTCGATCTACCATCGGAGTTCGCAGTGAACCAGATGTCATGTGGCTATGAGCGCACATCAGCAGGGAAACGCTGTATGTCGAGAATGACGTCCGTCGCTAGGATGCTCGGCGTGCCTTAACCAGTGACAACTCCGCAATCGCATTCCCGGCCTCGATCCGCAGGGATAGGTCGTGAATGATGACGGATACCTCGATGCAACGGCTTTCTTCGCATGGCGCATGGCAATTGCCGTGCGTTGAGTCTCCCTCATGCTCACGCCCAGCCAGGCGGGCATGAACAGCACAGGAGTGACGAATGAGTCGTATTGTTCTTCGCAGATTGTCGGTTGGCGCAGTGATCATGCTCGCCATCGCTTCAGCGATTGTTGCATTTCCGCGGCTTTCCGCCGCGTCCCCGGCACACGCTGGCATCTCAAGAGGTCAGCATCCCACCGTCAACACATCCGTCAAGAACGATGTATCGGCCCCGCTCAGATCGATTGCGGGCAAGCCATCCAACGGCCACGGCGGCCAGGCGGATGACTTTCCGGCGTTGAAGCCAGTCCGGCAGGGACGGCCAAATAACCTGAATCCCCATATCCAGTCCAGCTTCGGCACGGCACTGGTGCCGACCGCCTCGAACAACTTCGATGGCGTCGGCAACGGATTCACCGGCCCCAATGGCACGTTTACCGTTGCATCCGCGCCACCCGATACCAATGGCGCGGTTGGCCCACAGGACTACGTTCAGACGGTCAACACCGACTTCGCCGTCTTCAACAAAGACGCGACCCGCGGCACCGTCGGCAGTGTGCGCTATGGACCAGTGGCCATCAATACGCTGTGGAGCGGCTTTGGCGGCCTTTGCCAGACTGATAACGACGGCGACCCCACGGTCGTCTACGACGGCATGGCCAATCGCTGGATCATCTCGCAGTTCGCGGTGACGAACCCCAATCCGAACTTCTATCAGTGCGTCGCCGTCTCGACGACAAGCGATCCCACCGGCTCGTATTATCGGTATGCGTTCTCGTACTCGAACTTCCCCGATTACCCCAAGATGGGTGTCTGGCCGGACGCCTACTACGAAACGTATAACCTGTTCAACGCCGCTGGCACGACCTTCCTGGGCGCCCAGGACTGCGCGTTCAACCGCTCGCAGATGTTGACTGGCGCCGCGGCGACCCAACAGTGCTTCACCACCAGCACCAGCTACGGTGGACTGTTGCCCGCCACGCTCGACAGCTCGACGCAGCCACCCGCTGGCTCACCCAACTATGTCGTCGGGCTTGACACGACCACCTCGCTCGCATTCTGGAAGTTCCACGTCGACTGGGCGACTCCGGCGAATTCGACGTTCACCGGCCCATCGAGCATCGCGGTAGCGTCATACGCGCAGGCCTGCGGCGGTGGCACCTGCATTCCGCAGTCTGGCACCACCAACCAACTCGATTCGCTGGCCGATCGCGCTATGTATCGTCTGGCCTACCGCAACTTCGGCAGCTATGAGTCGCTGGTGGTGGACCATGCCGTCACGGTTGGCAGCACAGTTGGCATGCGCTGGTATGAGGTGCGCAGCCCCAATGCGACGCCAACGGTCTACCAGTCCGGCACCTATTCGCCCGACTCGACCTATCGCTGGATGGGCAGCATCGCGATGGACGGCTCGGGCGATATCGGCCTGGGCTTCAGCACCTCCAGCAGCACGACCCACCCCAGCATTCGCTATACCGGCCGGCTGGCGGGCGACGCGCTGAACACGATGTCGCAGGGCGAGGGCACGATTGTCACCGGCGCCGGCTCGCAGACGGGCCAGAGCCTCAGCCGCTGGGGCGACTACAGCGCGATGACCGTCGATCCGGCCGACGGCTGCACGTTCTGGTACACCAACGAGTACATCCCAGCCAACGGCAGCTTCAACTGGAAGACCCGCATTGGCTCATTCAAGTTCACCCAATGTGGCGGCTCGAATGACTTCTCGATCAGCGCCAACCCTACCAGCCTCTCGATACCGCAGGGCGGTAGCGGGACATCTACCATTAGCACCGCGGTCACCAGTGGCTCGGCGGGCACCGTCAGCCTGAGCGCCAGTGTCTCACCGGCGGGGCCAACCGTCAGCCTGAATCCGACCTCGGTCACGGCGGGCGGATCGTCCACATTGACCGTCTCGGTCGGTTCGACCCAGGCCACCGGGAACTACACCGTGACGGTCACGGGGACAGAGGGCAGCGTTTCGCACAGCGCCTCGGTCGCCGTCACGGTGACGACGAGCGGCGGTGGCGGCGGCATCACCAACGGCGGCTTCGAGACGGGCAGCTTGTCCGGCTGGACCAGCGCGGGCACGACCTCGATCAGCACCACCAGCCACAGCGGCACCTACGCGGGCCAGGCGGGCAGCACCTCGCCCACCAACGGCGATAGCTCGCTCAGCCAGACCGTGACGGCGCCGACGGGTTCCAGCACTCTCACGTTCTACTATCGAGTGGTCTGCCCCGACACGTTGACGTACGACTGGGCGACCGCGACGCTGAAAGACAACACCACCAACACCACGACAACGGTGCTGGGTAAGGTCTGCAGCAACACCGGCACGTACACCAAGGTCACGGCGAGTGTGACGGCGGGTCACTCCTACACGCTCACGCTCACCAGCCATGACGACAACTATTCCGCCGACCCAACTTACACATTGTGGGATGATATCTCCATCAGCTAGGGCGCACGTCGCCTGATCTGATGCGTTCAGGGAGCGGGGAGAACCTTCGGGTTTTCTCCGCTTCTCCCTGTTTCCCGCGCTCACGAATCGCGCTCGCCGCACGCCGTTGGCCGTGCGGGTATAATCGGCGTGTCGAAAACGCACTCAGTCGCAGCGTCAGGTGTAGCGTCATCAGGAGGCATCGGTGACTGTACTCACCAACTGGGAAAACTTCTACGTCATCGTCGGCTCATCCGCCGGAGCGCTCACCGGATTGATGTTCGTCGTCATCACGCTTATTGCGGACGAGAGTCGGCGGAGGCAGCGCTATGCGGGGGGAGATCTCGCGGCGTACGGCACACCCAACGTCGTCCATTTTTGCGCGGTGTTGTTGCTGTGCGCCCTGCTCAGCGCGCCATGGGAGTCGCTCGCGCTGGTTGGTGTGCTCCTGGGAGTCTCTGGCCTCGTCGGCGTCGCCTATGCGGCCATCATTCTGCGGCGGATAATTCAACGTTCCCAGCTCCAGGGCAGCTACACCCCTGTGCTGGAAGACTGGCTGTGGTTTGGCGCGTTTCCTCTCACCGCCTATATCGCGCTCGCCGTCGCGGCGGTCCTCTTTGCCACAGATCCAACGCCAGCCATGTTCGTCATCGGCGGGGCAATGGTGCTGCTGCTGCTCATAGGCATCCACAATGCGTGGGATACCGTCACCTTCCTGGCCGTCTCGCGGAACGCGTCGTCGAATACCTCTGATCCTGGGGAAAAGCGCGAGGGCAGCGAGCAGTAGCCCTGCCTGTCACTCATCCCATGTTCAGGCTGCTTCAGAACGTGCGACCGAGCGCTTGGTCCCACGGCTGTGGCGCGGCCACCCTGAGGATGATGTCTTCGCGGTCGCGGACGTAGAGATAGAGTTGGGCGAAGAACTCTTCTTCGGGCAACGGATATTCGGGATTGATGCAGAGCCAGCGATACGGCCACGGCGAGACGCTTCCCGGCGCGCAGAGCACCTCGATGCGTCGCCCAATACGCAACCGGTAGGTGAGGCCGAGACGTAGCCGCGAGGGCACATCCAGATAGCCCTGGCGCTCAACCATCTGCCAGAGTTCGTCGCCAAGAGTGATGCGCGCCACCTCGCGGGCACGCTCATGCGCGAGGCGATAATCGGCGCGTGTCATGCCAGCGCCCGCGCTGCGTTTGGGCAGGTGATCCCAGTGACGCCGCCACGGGCGCTCGATAGAAGAAATATCGTGGCCGGTGGAGGACTCCGGCACGCCGAAGACGTGACCCCGGACCCGCTGCCACCAACCGCTTACACTAGCCGCCAGCGATGGGAGCAATGATCTGGTACTCCTCGACGTTGGGGTCAAACGGCGCACGGTCAAGCACGTGCTGTCCATCCACCTTCTTCGAAACCATGCAGCCGTGCTCACGAGCCTCGCGAAGAATCCGTTCGGCTTCGGCGATCTGCCAGCGCGCCTCCTCGGTATCGGTGGTTTCCCACTCGACCACCTGGTGGCCGCGCCGGTTTGCGACAAGAATGCGTCCCATCGGCTCCTCCGAATCCACGGGGATGACAGGCCGGATACAGCAAGCGCATCCGCCGCACTGCCGTCCCACCGTCAGAGTATGGCCGACGAACGCGCAATGTCAAGCCAACACGACCCGCCCTCATCATCGCATCCATGTCGCAGCCGTGCGCCAGCGCGCTAGTGCATGCTAATGCCGCCATCCACCGCGATGGTCTGCCCGGTGATGTAGCCAGCGTCGGGCGAGCACAGAAATGCGATGGTCGCCGCCACCTCGTCCGCCGAGCCGTAGCGTTTCAGCGGCGTGATCTCCAGGTAATAGTCTTTGAACTCCTGCGAGACGTTCGCCGTCAACTCGGTCGGCACGTAGCCAGGCGCGACCGCATTGGCGGTGATGCTGCGGCTGGCGACCTCGCGCGCGGTCGATTTGGTGAGCGCGATCAGGCCAGCCTTCGACGCGGCGTAATTTGCCTGGCCCACCTGTCCCATCAGCCCGGAAATCGAGGCGACATTCACGATTCGGCCCCAGCGCGCCCGCAGCATGGGACGGAGCGCTGCCCGGGTGCAGAGGAACGCCGACACCAGGTTCGTCTGAATCACCTGCTGGAAGTCTTCGAGCTTCATCTGCATAATGAGGCGGTCATTGGTGGTACCCGCGTTGTTCACCAGAATCGTAACCGGACCCAGCCGTGACTTGGCCTCCTGAAACATCCGCTGCACGTCCTCTTCGCGCGAGACATCTCCCTGTAACGCCACCGCCGTGCCGCCCGCCCCGGCGATAGTGGCGCATGTCTCCTGCGCGCCAGATTCGTCGCTGCGATAGTTGACGATGACCTTCGCGCCCATCGCCGCAAGCCGAAGCGCGGTTGCGCGTCCGATGCCACGGCTGCTGCCCGTGACCAGCGCCACACGGCCATCCAATGGCCGCGATTGCGTTGCCTCTCCCTCCGCCATATGGTTCACCTCATTCCCTGAACAATAGTAGTACAGTGTTACTCCAGATCAAGGGTTCGCAGATATGCCTTAACCTGGGGAGACAAATCCTCGCGTTCGAGCGCGAAGGCAATCGATGTCGTCAGTAGACCGACTGGATCTCCGATGTCGTACCGCATGCCCTCAAATTCGTAGGCATAGAGTGGTTCTTGTCGGCTCAGTTCACGGATAGCGTCTGTGAGCTGAATCTCGCCACCAGCGCCAGGCTCTACCTTCTCGAGCAAGTCGAAAATACGCGGCGTGAAGATGTAGCGTCCAATGATCGCCAGATCGGAAGGCGCCTCATCCGGAGACGGTTTCTCGACCGTATCACGTACACGAAACGTGCGCGCATCCAGCTGCTCATCCGCATCGACCGTCACGACTCCATATCGCGCAGTGTCCTCTCGCGGCACACGCATGACCGCGATCACGCTAGCGCCAGTGCGCTGATGCACGTCGATCAACTGCCCCAGCCCCGGCCGTGGCGGATGGACGATCAGGTCGTCGCCCAACAGCACACCAAACGCCTCGTTGCCGATGACGGAACGCGCCATCAGCACGGCATGACCCAGACCCAGCGGCTCCTGCTGGCGCACGTAATTGAAGCGGGCAAGCGTCGAGGGCTCGGTGATTTTCGAGAGTTTACCTTCGTCGCCCTTCGCGGCGAGCGCGGCGCGCAGCTCGGGCTGGTCGTCAAAATGATCTTCGACGGCGCGTTTGTTTCTGCTGGTAATGAACGTGATATCGGTGATACCAGATGCGGCAGCCTCCTCGACCACATACTGGATCGCAGGTTTGTCGGCTACTGGCAGCATCTCTTTCGGCACCACTTTCGTCGCCGGGAGAACACGGGTTCCCAGTCCGGCCGCAGGGATAACCACCTTCTTGATAGGCATAGTGTTGATTCCTTTAGTACCTTCCGTTGCCAATGATTCCACTGGTTCTGATGGTTCTGAAAAACCCCGCAAGAACCACTGCTGGGCAAATACGCCTAACGCCCAGCACGCACACACCATGCCGACGCCCTGAACACTCTACGTGTCACCTATTGTACTGTCAAGCATACAGCAAACAGCGCGTGGCGGGTGCGGCCTCTCAAGCGTCTTCTCAACAGAACAGGCAAGTATTATCCGCGCTAATTGGCACTATTCGCCAAAATGCGCTGGCATTCGGCTTGCTGGCGCTGATCTTGCGGTAGCTCTCAACGTAACGCAAGCCACTGTTGGGTTTCGCCCTGTATTTCCGTGCAGTGGTGTGAATGACCAGGAGAAGCGCCCTGTTTCGCCGCCCGCTTCTGGCGCTTCGGCATGTTTCGGGGACATAGTACAACTGAATCCACTCGACAGGGTGGATGTCCGGGAGCGCCAACAGGCGATAGCAGGTGACGTGGTCAGGTGATGATGGCAGGTGGTGGATGGTAAACAAATCCGCCTTTCACGGCGCTCGAAGTGCGCGCATGGACACCCGACGGATACCCGCATGGACACGGACAATATGGTGTACGTGGTGGATGACATGGTGGCGTCCGCGCCAGTTCGGCGGCGGGAAGCAGAAAGGACGACGATGATGCGACAGCGAAGCGACGCGCGGCAGACTCCTACAAATAAGAGCAATATGGGAAGCAGTTGGTTTCGGGTTGGGGTCATTTCGGCCACGGCGCTCGCGCCGCTGATTGCGCGCTGGAACGATCTGCGCACGAGCAACAGAGCGCAGACCCTCCGAGAGATTGCCGCGGCACGACTCAGTGATGCGATGGACGCTCGCGATCAGGCGGCAGTGCGGCTTGCGCCAGTGCGTGCGGCGGCCAACGCCAAGCTGGGTGATGCCCTGACCGTTGCCAACGCCAAGCTCGGCGACGCGCGCGAACTGGCAAGCGCCCGGATCGACGACGCTCGTGTATTGGCCAATGCCAAGCTCGACGATGCCCGCGAACTGGCGAATGCTCAGCTTGACAACGCAATCGATCGGCTCGCGCAGGTGCGCACCCCTGAGCGTCTACGTAATGTGCTCCCCTTCTCGCTGGCAGTGAAACGCGCCCAGGAGTTGGAACGGCAGCGGCAGCGACGACGCCGCACGACGACATTGTGGTGGCTGGCTGGTGTTGGCATTGGACTGGCGGCCGCGGGCACTACGGCGTATGTGATTGCCCGCAGGCGAATGGCATCGCCCATCGAAGACGATGAGCCTATGGTAGAGTTGCCCACGGAACGGAATCTGGCCGAGGCAACGGTGGGCACGGCGCCATCCATGCGCACGAGCTACGCCGCAGCGGCAGAGCGCGCGGAAATGAGCGTTCCAGTGCAGACGTTCGCCAGTGCCGGAGCAGTCGCGCCAGACCAGGCGCGTTACATCGGCAATGTGCGCACGATGATCTTCCACGATGCGGCCGACTCCTCGCGACTTCCGTCTGAGGAGAATCGCATCTACTTCGCGTCCGAAGCGGAGGCCCGCCAGGCAGGTTTTCGCCTCGCGCGTGAGCCAGAAGGGACGCCTGAGACTGATCATCAATAGGGTCCATTGGACGCTATGGTGCGAGATTGGCGGACGGCAGACATCGGCAAGCCGGTGCGGCCGTCCGCTTTTTGCTGCGGATTTCCCGCATAGGCATAGCAGGTAGCCACCCAGGCTGTTATACTGCGGTCGCATGGTGGTGTCAGCGCGTGCGACGCCCCACATGTTACCATGCTCAGCAGCGGGTGTGGCACAACGAAAGCGAGTTCGCGGCTTGACCCTCCCCACGGCTAGAGCCGGGGGATTCCTGCTTCACGGAAGCCTGCCGGGGTGGGGCGAACCCGTCCCGGTCTGACAGCTTCTCCACCGGCTGACACCGTGAGTCCCACGGCCAAAATGTTCTGCGCGGCGTTCACGTCGCGATCATGGACACGGCCACATTCCGGGCACGTCCACCGTCTGCTATCGAGCGTCAAGGAGTCGAGGATATGGCCACAGGCGGAGCAGCGTTTGGAACTGGGATACCACTTGTCAATCTTGACGAGTGTACGCCCATACCAGGCGGCTTTGTACTCCAACTGGCGGACGAACTCACCCCAGCCCACATCGTGGATCGCCTTGGCCAGCGTCGGATGCTTGACCATTGCCTTGACCTGCAAACTCTCCACGCAAATCGTTTGGTTCTCACGAATCAGGCGGGTCGAGAGCTGGTGCAGGAAGTCGGTGCGACGGTCGGCAATGTGGGCATGGATGCGGGCGACTTTGCGGCGGGCTTTGTCGCGGTTCTTGGAACCAAGCTTTTTCTTGGCGAGACGGCGCTGCGCTTTGGCCAGCCGCTTTTCATCTTGAGTGAAGAAGCGCGGGTTGCCCACCTTCTCGCCACTATCAAGCACTACCACGTCATGCAGCCCCAGATCGATCCCGACTTGCCCCACGGTCGCAGGCAACGGTGCGATCTCGTCTTCCACGAGGATGCTGATGAAGTAGCGTCCAGCGGTGTCCCGGCTGACCGTCACGGTCGTCGGTTGCGCCCCATCCGGCAGTGGTCGCGACCAGTGGATGTGCAGCGGCGTCTCCATCTTGGCGAGTGTAAGCGTGCGCTACGTAGCATCCCAGCGGAAGGCGGACGTCGTGTATTCCGCCGACTGCGCCCAATGTTTCTTGTGGAAAGTTGGGTACTTGGCGTGGCCCTCAAAGAAGTTACGGAACGCCGTATCCAGATGCCTGAGCGCCTGTGGCGTGGGTACGCTGGACACCTCATTGAGCTACGCGGTGTCAGCCTGTTGTTTCAACGTCGTGAGGGCGGCGGACGTCCCCGCGTAACTGACCCGTTCCTGCCGCGCATAGTAGGCGTCGGTGCGCAGGCGCAGCGCCCAGTTGTAGACGAAACGCACACAGCCAAACGTCCGCGCCAGCACCGCGGCTTGCGCATGCGTCGGGTAGCAGCGATAGCAGTAGGCGCGTTTCTGTCGCACGCTCATGTTCACACTATAGCATAGAGCCTGTGAAAACGTAGTGTGTGTCGTACGAAAGGAGACGGCCAGTCCTCCCCTGCCTGATGGCAGGGGGCTCTTGGCCGAAGATTTGATGAAGCAACATCTGCTCGTCTGGCAACACGGCGAACTACAGGCGAACGTCTCGCAGAGCGATCTCAGTCAGGCGCTCAACACCGAAGGCTCGCTGATCTGGCTCGACATCGAAGGTGATCCAACAGGGGCTCAGCAGTTGCTTACCCATACATTTGGACTTTCGCGACTGACCGTGCGGACTATCGGCGAGGACGCCGAGCGCTCCAAATTCGTCGAGGGGCATAATTACTTCTATCTGGTGATGCACAGCATTGGCTTCGACCAACAGGCAGAAGACGCCAGCACGCCGAAGATAGACATTGTCTTTAGCAAGCAATATCTCGTCACGCTTCACCGCGAGCCGCTCGATTGGATGGATCGGCTGAGCACGGCGGTGCGCGACGACAAAAGTGAGGAAAGCCCTGCCAACCGTGGCTGCTCCTATCTGCTCTACACCGTCCTCTCTGGACTCATCGATAGTTACTTCCCGGTGCTCGACGACCTCGACGACGTGATCGACCAACTCGAAGACCTCACCGTCAGCAGTACCGCGAATCAGGTACAGGCGCGCATCTTCCATATCAAGCGCGAGGTGGCGCGCATGCGGCGGGTCATCAGCCCAAGCGTGGAGGTGACGAACGCGCTGATCTCGCGGACACGCGAATACATCCCAGCGGAGGCAGAAGCGTACTTCAGCGACGTACACGACCATCTCATCCGCGCCTTCGAGGTGCTCGATTCGTACCGCGACCTGATGAGCGGTCTGCTCGACGTCTATCTGACAACCGTCTCGAACCGGCTGAATACCGTGATGAAGCAACTCACGATCATCGCGACGATCTTCATGCCGATCACCTTCTTGACGGGAGTCTTTGGCCAGAACTTCGGCCACATGCCGCAGGTGGAACATGATGCTGGATTCAACTTCTGGCTCGTGCTCGTCTTCATGCTGGTAATTACCGTTGGACAACTCTGGTTCTTCAAACGGCGAGGATGGCTGTAGGTGGCGAAGCGACTTATAATTGCGCATGTGCACGGGCGGGATGCCGGACAGGCGCGTGGAGTGGTGGTCGTGATCGATGTGCTGCGCGCGTTTACGGTAGCAGCCTATGCGCTGGCTGGGGGCGCTCGCCAGTTGTGTTTGGTGCGCACGGTCGAAGAGGCACAGGCGCTGCGAGCAGAGATGTATCCCGACGCGCTGCTGGCCGGAGAGGTGGGTGGCCGGATGATTCCCGGCTTCGACCTGAACAATTCGCCCGCCCGCATGCAAATCGCCGATGTGCGCGACCGCATCGTCATCCAGCGGACCGGCGCGGGTACCCAGGGAGCCGTCAATGCCCGCCATGGCTCGCGACTGCTGGTGGCTTCGCTGGTGAACGCGCGCGCCACCGCGACCTACGCCGCCAATCTGGCCAACGCGCACACCAATGGACTCGTGACACTGGTTCCAACGGCAAATGCCATCGAGGACGAAGGGAGCGAGGCCATCGAAGACGAGGTCTGCGCCGCATATCTGGAAGCGCTGCTCGATGCGCGCGAGGACGCCGGAGACATTCTGGCACGAGGTATTGCGCAGTTATATGAGGGCGAACGGCTCGGCATCTGGACGGAGGGATCGGACGACTTCCCGGCGGATGATGTGCCTTCCGCGCTGGCAGTCGACCGCTTCAGCTTTGCGATGGAGGGCGAACGCCACCACATCGGCGCGATAGAATACATCGCCGTGCGCCGGGTGGATGTGGCGGCTGGCTGACACAGACGCGCGCGAACTAGCCCGGATGAGGCGCACCGTAACGGGTGTGGATGCGCTGACAACGTGTAGAGTATTCGTAGTATTTTGCAGTCAGGTCGCTTCACTATCTCCGGATTGCGACTTCACGTAGGTTCATCGTCAGCGCGAAAGGATGCCCCGATGGCCAACTCCGACGACCAATTTAGCGCACGCTCGTACTACGGCAATGTATCGTCGCCCCCATCGAATCAGAAGCCAAAGAGTTCTTTGAGTGCTCGATTTCAGTCGTTGCTCGTTGGCAGAGGTGACAAAAGATCGCCACAAGCGCCCGGTGCGCCGCGCGCCGCGCGATCTGGCCAGCCCGCGGATAATCTCCGGTTTGACATCATCGCCGCGGTACTCTCGGCAGTCTTTGTCGCTGGGGTCTTTCTCGACGGCTGGGCGCATAATCATGGCAAGGTAGACCAGACATTTTTCACGCCGTGGCACGCTGTGTTGTATTCAGGGTTCGCCATCTACGGCCTGTTCCTGCTGGTGAACGCCTATCTCCAGAATCGGGCGGGATACGCCTGGCGCAGTGCGCTGCCCTTCGGCTACGGGTTGTCGCTCATCGGAGCGGGAATCTTCGCGGTCGGCGGCATCCTCGATCTGCTCTGGCACACCTTCTTCGGCATCGAGGTGGATGTGCAGGCGTTGCTCAGCCCAACACACCTCGTGCTGGCAACGGGCGTGTTCTTGATGATTACCGGACCGCTGCGCGCTGGCTGGCACCGCTACCACGGCTCGCGCGCGTTGGTATGGATTACGGGCGCGCCGGTCGTCGTCGCGCTGACGCTGGTGCTTTCGATGTTGATGTTTTTCACCCAGTTCGCCCATCCGCTCGTCTCTCCATGGGCGGCGAATGACCCCAGCACTCAGGTCGTTCACGGCGATCTCTACGTGATGCGCGTGAACGGCACCGGACAGACGCGCGTGACCAACGCGCAGATGGACGCCGCATCGCCTACCTGGTCGACCGACGGCCAGCATATCGCCTTCGACGCGGGCACCCAGGGCAGCAGAGCAATCTACGAGGTTCTGGATAGCGGGACAGGATTGAAGCGGCTGACGTCCGCCACGACAGACAGCATCCAACCGGCATGGTCGCCCAATGGCAAGCTGATCGCCTATGTGGCCACGGTCAACGGCGTCGGCCACATCATGGTGATGAACGCCGATGGCTCCAAGCCGCACCAGCTTACCAGCGGCTCCAGCAATGACTACGGCCCCTCGTGGTCGCCCGATGGCAAGCGGATCATCTTCGAGTCCAATCGCAGCGGCAGCTTCAACCTCTACGTGATGAGCGCGGCGGGCGGCGCGCCTACACGGCTGACGCAAACAAGCGGATCAGACGACTTCCAGCCGGCATGGTCGCCCAATGGCAAACTGATCGCCTTCGTGTCAAACCGCAACAGCGATGACGTACAGGTCTTTGTGATGAATGCCAACGGCAGCGGGCAGAAGATGATGACGCCCGCGACGGGAAAAACCGTTAACTACGCGCCGGTCTGGTCGGCTGATAGCAAACGGATCTTCTTCGTCTCGACCCGCGACGGGAATAGCGAGATTTATCAGATGAACGCCGACGGCAGCCATCTGGTCAATCTGAGCAACAACGCGGGGCTGGACGATGGCGCGGGGCAAATTGCGCTGTCACGCGACGGGCGCACGATTGCCTATGGCGCGGTCGGTCACTCGACCGTTGACCCGGAGACGAGCACCGCGCTCGGTATCGCCAGCATCCTGCTGCAGACGGCGCTGATGATTGGCATCCTGCTGCTGGCGCTGCGACGGTGGTCGCTCCCCCTGGGCACAGCCACGGCGATCTTCTCCGTCAGCGCGATTTTGATCAGCTACATGCGTGACGAGTTCAAGCTGATCCCGGTCGCGATAATCGCCGGCATCGTGGCCGATGTGCTGATCTTCCTCTTAAAGCCCGCGCCCGACCGCAAGAGACCAACGCGCATCGTCGCCTTTGCCGTGCCCGTCGTCTACTTCCTGCTCTACTTCGTGGCGCTCGCGCTGACGGGTGGCGTCGCGTGGGTGATTCATCTGTGGTTCGGCGCGCCGATCATGGCGGGCATTGTCGGGCTGCTGTTGAGCTACGTCGCGGTCCCACCGAATCTCGGCGTCACTCAGCCCACGTTCGAGCGCATGTAGCCCAGGCAGAGAACAGCAAAACGCCCCGTCTCGGCAGCGTGTGTCGGGCGGGGCGTTTCTATTCATTTCGGGTGCGAGTTGATCGAACTGCTCTACTCGAACTGGAGCGCGTCTTTGATCTTCTCGAAACCGCGTTCGAGGATGTTGTGCGCGCCCTTCTCGTTCTGCTGGCGCTCGATATCGGCGAACTCTTTGAGAAGCTCTTTCTGGCGGGTGGTTAGCGTCTGCGGGATGACTACGCGCACCGTCACCAGTTCGTCGCCCCGCGAGCTGCTATGCACCAGCGGCACGCCCTTGCCCTTCAGCCGGAATGTACGCCCGCTCTGGGTGCCAGCGGGCACCTTCAGCGTCTCTT
>DAHUXT010000519.1 GCA_027307065.1 Ktedonobacteria bacterium | reverse complement strand
ATGTCTATTCGCTGAAGATGCACGGCAGCCAGCTGCGCGCATCCGGTGATTCCTACTTCTCCCATCCCCTCGAAGTCGCCGGCATCCTGACGGAGATGAAGCTGGACAGCGCCTCCATCGTGACGGCGCTGCTGCATGACACGATCGAGGATACTGCGGCCACGCTGCCCGACATCGAGCGGCTGTTCGGCCCCGACATCGCCCGGCTGGTCGACGGCGTGACCAAGCTGGACAAGGTCAAGCTGGGCGAGGCCGCGCAGGCCGAGACCGTGCGCAAGATGGTCGTGGCCATGGCCCGGGACATCCGGGTGCTGGTCATCAAGCTCGCCGACCGGCTGCACAACATGCGCACCATCCGGCACATGAAGCCGGCCAGCCGGATCAGGATCGCCAAGGTCACCAGGGACGTGCTGATCCCGCTGGCGGAGCGGCTCGGCATCCAGGTCGTCAAGACCGAGCTGGAGGACATCGTCCTCGCCACCCTGCACCCCGAGGAGTACGCGGAGACCCGTGCGCTGATCGCTGCCAGGGAGGCCGCCCAGCAGGAGGGGCTCGACCCGCT
>DAHUXT010000518.1 GCA_027307065.1 Ktedonobacteria bacterium | reverse complement strand
CATCGCCAGCGCGATGCCGGTGTTGCCCGAGGTCGCTTCGACGACGGTCTGACCCGGTTTGAGGACGCCGCGCTGCTCGGCGGCCCCGAGCTCGACGGCATCTCCGCGGTGACGACTGCCAGCGGGCGCGCCGTCATCGCCGGCTTCTTCACCGGCTCGCTGCGCCTGGGCGATCGCACGCTCGACAGCCGCGGCAGCGACGAGGCGTACGTCGCCGCGCTCGCGCCGCACGGCGACGCATGGACATGGTGCGCGTCGGCGGCCGGCGGCGGCTTCGTGCGGCGCGCGGATGGCAGCGGCGGTTACCGAGACGTTGACGTGCTGACCATCGCGGGTGAGCAGAATCAACTCGCGATTGAGCACCGTTCTGCCGCTAGAGATTGCCAGCAGCAGCGGGTCGCGGTCGAGACCGAGCGGCTTGCCCTGCGGATCGAGCGCGGCCTCGACGCCGGACGCGACGAAGCTGAAGGTGATGACTTCCTGCCAGTCGAGCGCGGCGAGGTGGTGCCGGAGCCTCCCGACACCCCGCGTGCCCTCGGGGGCGGGCAGCATCTGCTGCAGGT
>DAHUXT010000517.1 GCA_027307065.1 Ktedonobacteria bacterium | reverse complement strand
AACTGGTGAAGGCTGTCTATGTGACGACGGGCGCTCCTAATCTGCCCTCTGCTCCGGGTATGAACTGCACATCGGGCGCGCAACTCAACCAACTCATGGTCTCGCCGGACCCGCCGGGCTCACCGGACTACTACCAGCCAACACCCGTCAAGTTCGCGATCTACTATCACAACTATGGGCTGGAAATTCACGATGCCTGGTGGCGTGACAAGTTCGGCCCCTTGACGAACCTGCCGCACTATGACCCCGCCGCGTTCAACGGTGGCTCACACGGCTGCATCAACATGTCCAAGTACGATATGCCGTGGGTCTTCAACTGGGTCAATTACCAGAATATCCCGGCGGTGGTCTACTAGCCCGCGTCTGGCTGGATCAGCCATTGCACATTACGAGCGCCCCCTCGCCAGCAACGGTGAGGGGGTCTTCTCTAGCAAAAGCGTAGGGCCAAAGGCAATGCGGGATGAGCGTCAGCCCATGCGACAGCGGGGAACGCGTCTGCCAACGGCCCCAGGGGTACCCGACATCTCCGTGACCGGCTGCAGAGGGCTACTCGCGGATGGCGACCTCAG
>DAHUXT010000516.1 GCA_027307065.1 Ktedonobacteria bacterium | reverse complement strand
GATCACCCGATCAAGCTCCGCGAACGAAGCGACGACTTGATCGGCGCCGGCTTCTCTCAATCGCGCGTGGTGGCCGGGCTGAATATGTGCTGCTGCGGTGAAGCCGATCACGAAAGCACCCGCCGCGCGCGCCGCTGTGACGCCTCCGACGCTGTCCTCGATCACGATGCAATCGGCAGGCCTGACGCCGAGCTGTTCGGCGGCTTGCAGGAAGATGTCGGGATGCGGCTTGCCGCGCGCGACGTTGGAGGCGCTGAACACCCTGCCCTCGAACAGCGCGGCCACGCTCGAGGCGTGGCACAGCCGGGTGCAGTGGTCCACGTTGTTGGTGTGGAAGCCGGTCCTGATCAGCTTCTGGAAGAGGTAGGCCTCCTCGTTGGAGCACTTGGCCGAGCCGAAGCCGGCGATCGCGGCCGGGCCGCCGGCCGCGTGGATCTCGGTCAGCCTGCGGGCCACCAGGTCGAGCGCCTCGTCCCAGGTGGCCTCGCGGAAGTGCGGCATGACCTCGGCGTAGTCGACCAGCCCGCCGGGCTTGCGGCCGCCTTTGCCGCGCTTGCCTCTGGGCTCACC
>DAHUXT010000515.1 GCA_027307065.1 Ktedonobacteria bacterium | reverse complement strand
AGATGGCCACGCCCTCTGTTCCTTGCGGCGTCTCGACTGGCTGTGACGCTTCTCTCCTCACAATGGCCGTGCCGCGCCCGAACCGGCCGGCCGCGTATAGCAGCAGCGCCAGGTTCAGCGCCGCGATCAGCAGCGTCGTGAGCACCAGCAGCACGCCGACGAGGCCGAGCTGCGCGAGATGATCGCCGAGGTGGCCTTCGCCGCCGCGACTGACGACGCGCGTCCGGTCTTTACGGGTGTGCTGGCGCGCGTGCGCAACGAGCGGCTGACGCTGGCCTCGGCCGATAGCTTCCGGCTGGCTGTCGCCACCACCGAGCTTCCCGGCGCGCCAACGCTCAGCGACGTGCTGATTCCCGCCCGCGCGCTGACGGAGTTGGCGCGCATCCTTCCGGCAGAGGGCGAGGCGCGCATGGTCGTGACGCCCAACCGCAATCAGGTGCTCTTCCGCGCGGGCGATGTGGAGATGCTCTCGAACCTGATTGCGGGCCAGTTCCCCAACTTCGAGCAGATCGTGCCCAAGAGCCACTCGACCCGCGTCACCCTGCCGACCGATCAGTTCCGCCAGGCCGCCAAG
>DAHUXT010000514.1 GCA_027307065.1 Ktedonobacteria bacterium | reverse complement strand
TCCAGGAGGGACGGATCGTCGTCGACGGCATCGAGCTCGGCCCTCAGCTGCGGCGGGTCGACGAGGTCCGGCGCGAAGTAGGAATGGTGTTTCAGAGCTTCAATCTGTTTCCGCACCTCACCGTGTTGGAGAACTGTACGCTCGCGCCGATCTGGGTTCGCCACATCCCGAAAAAGGATGCCGAGGCGGCGGCGATGAAATACCTGGAGCGGGTGAAGATCCCGCATCAGGCCAACAAATATCCTGCCCAGTTGTCGGGCGGCCAGCAGCAGCGCGTGGCCATTGCCCGCGCGCTGGCGATGAATCCCAAGGTGATGTTGTTCGACGAGCCGACGTCGGCGCTCGACCCGGAAATGGTCAAGGAGGTGCTCGACACCATGGTCGATCTCGCCAGGGAAGGCATGACCATGCTCGTTGTCACCCACGAGATGGGGTTCGCCAGAGAGGTCGCAAACCGCATCGTGTTCATGGATGCCGGCCAGATCATCGAGACCAACACGCCGGAAAACTTCTTCGCCAACCCGCAACACGCGCGGACCAAGCTTTTCCTCAGCCAGATCCTGAGATAGGCGAATG
>DAHUXT010000513.1 GCA_027307065.1 Ktedonobacteria bacterium | reverse complement strand
GACACGGCGTAAATGCGTCGAGCCGGACGGGTCCGCTACGGCAGTCTGAGGCCATGGAAGACGACGCTGCCAGGGACCTGATCGACGCCTATTACGAGCGCGGTGAGGAACGCGAGCGGCTCACGGTCAGCGCCACCGGCCGGCTGGAGTTCGAGCGCACGGCCGAGATCGTGTCCCGGCGGCTGCCCGCCCCGCCCGCGCTGGTCGCCGACATCGGCGGCGGTCCCGGCCGGTACGCGCTCTGGCTGGCCGAGCGCGGCTACGACCGGCTGTACGGCGCGCGCCCGCTGTCGCGTGTGATCCAGGAGCACATCAAGAAGCCGCTGGCCGAGGAACTGCTGTTCGGGCGCCTGGTGCGCGGCGGCGCGGTGAAGGTGACGCTGGCGGACGGCAAGCTCGCGTTCGACATCGTGGAGGCGGCGCTGCCCGCGCTGCCGAAGCCGGAAGGCGAAGACGAAGGCGGCACTGGCCGGGAGCCGGAGGCGGTCGAATAAGGCACACCATCGCCACGGGCGTCGTGCCGGCGGGTCATGGGTGGGCCTGCACCCGTCGGTGTCATGGCTGGCCGGGTCCCGGT
>DAHUXT010000512.1 GCA_027307065.1 Ktedonobacteria bacterium | reverse complement strand
ACTAGCTAATCGGCCGCGGACCCCTCCAAAGACGCTCCGAAAAGCTTTCCTGACCAGCGTCGCCGCCGGCCAGCTCATGCGGTCTTAGCGCGCATTTCTGCGCGGTATCCCCCATCTCTGGGCAGGTCATCCACGTGTTACTCACCCGTCCGCCACTCGATAGACCCCCGAAGAGACCTACCTCGTCCGACTTGCATGTGTTACGCACGCCGCCAGCGTTTGTCCTGAGCCAGGATCAAACTCGCCATCCAGTTATATCTTTGAACTCCCCCTCTCAGAGGAGTATCAAATGTGTTGGAAGCAAGTCTTGTATCCTTAACTGGAAAGTCTGGTCACTGAACCAGTTTTCCTTACCACTCTTCAGTTGTTCAAGTGCTTGCGCCCTCGCGGTTCCGCGTCTCTCGCGCGTTCGCCCTGTTCCTCTTGGACGCAAAGAAGAATATATCACAGGAATTTGGGAGTGTCAAGGGTTTAGCTATGAATTTTGCATGAGTTCCAAAAACTCCTGCGTTTGGGTGTGCTATACTCTCTCTGCGCATTGTAATAAGAGAACCACTATGCAGAAAAACGATATTTCT
>DAHUXT010000510.1 GCA_027307065.1 Ktedonobacteria bacterium | reverse complement strand
GGCTGCTTCCGCAACCAGCTCATGCTCGAGCAGCACGCTTTCGAGCTCAAACGGGCTGATGCGGTAGTCGGACGACTTGAACACATCGTCGGAACGGCCGACGAAAGTGAAATAGCCATCCTCGTCGAGGAATACCACGTCGCCGCTGCGATAGACCTCGCCGTCAGCGCCTGAGAGCGTGCCGTCTTCGCCCTGATAGCCCTGCATCAAACCCGCGGGACGGTCGGCGCCGAGCCGCAACGTGATTTCGCCCTCTTTTGCGGCGTGCCCGTCGATATCGGTGACTTCGACGCGATAGCCCGGCAGCGGCCGGCCCATCGATCCAACCTTCACCGTCTGGCCCGGCGAATTGCCGGCGAGCGCCGTGGTCTCGGTCTGGCCGTAGCCGTCGCGGATGGTCAGGCCCCAGGCCGCGCGCACCTGGTCGATCACTTCCGGATTGAGCGGCTCGCCCGCGCCGCAGACCTCGCGCAGCCGTACCTTGAAGTCGGCGAGCTTCTCCTGGATGAACAGCCGCCATACCGTCGGCGGCGCGCATAACGTTGTCACGCCGCATCGCGCGATGGTTGCAAGCAGGCCCTTG
>DAHUXT010000050.1 GCA_027307065.1 Ktedonobacteria bacterium | reverse complement strand
AGGCTCGCCATTGCTGGCAGAGCGTCGCATGCTCGGATCAGATGGACCACGCCCGCCGCCAGAGCGCGCGCCACGAGGCGGGCCAGCGCGTCCGTCCGAGTCGCACTCATCATAGCCGCCATCGTAGTTTCGCGTATCCCTGCTCATGCGCTCCCCTCTCCACAGTCTACCGACCCGCCACCAGCCGGTTTATCGAACAGCATGCCAGCACACGGCCTACGCCGTTCGCATGCAATCGGTCCCCTCGTGTATGGCCATACGGGCTACAGTGTAGAATCAAAGTCATCGGAGTAGCAACGCGCTGGGAAAGATTGGCGTCCCGCTGGCCCGGAATTTTCGGTGCTGCACAGGATGTTCCGGGAGGCGATGCGCCAGCCAGCGCTCCCGTCGTGGTGACGCGCTGGCGCGAGGGCTAGCTACCGCCCAGTATAATATGTGACGCAAATTTGACGAAGAGTGTTTGATTCCAGTCCAACAGGGGGACTGGTGTAATGGAGGCAGAGCGTACGATGAGTGACGAGAAGATCCGACCGGTGGACGCCGCCGCCAGTGAGACACGTGACAATGGCGAAGGCAATGGCAATGGCAATGGCGATAACGATAGCGATGCGCGTGGCACGCCGCAATTCTTCGAATACTGGAACTCGATGGATTTCGTCAGTTGGATGGGCGCGCGCATTGTCGAGAGCGCCGACGGCCACGCGAAAGTCTACTTTGAGCCAGGCCAGCACCATCGCGGCGCGGGTATCGGCGGACGGGCGGTGACCGGCGCGGTGCAGTCCTACATTTTCGACATCGTCACGGGGGCGGCGGTGGCGTCGCTGGCGCATGGAACCAAACCGCAGGTGACGGTGACGCTGGAGATGGCATTCGAGCATCCTGCCTATGACGCGCCGCTCACCTTTGACGCGCACGTGCTGAGCGGCGGCAAGCAGATCTTCTTCGTCGAGGCGGTCTGCCACGATGTCAACGGCAAGGTGTGCTCGCGCTGCCACGCCATCTATCGCCGCTTCGACCGCCGCATCGAGCCGCCCGCGGGTCTGTTGCCCAGTTGAGCGCGCTCGCCGGGGAAGGGATTGCTTCTCCTTATGCGCCGACGTAGCGTGCATACACGGTGCGGGCGACGGCGGGATCGTCCGTCCCTTTGATGATCGCCCGCGCATCGGGAAAGACCGTCACCTCGTAGCCATCCACACGCAGCCGCAGCAGAAAGTCGTTGCTGGCGACCTCACCCGCCGGGCGCAGCCGCTCCGCGAGCGCGCGCAGATCGAGCGTTGCGCCTGTGGCGTCGATTCCGCGTGGGGGCCGCACCTGCACGGCGTTGCGTCCGCAGAGGCTCACGCCACTCTCGTCCAGCGGCGCGTCCAGATACTCGTACTGCCCCAGCCCACAGGTCGGGCAGTCGGGCATGCGCGGCAGCTCGACGCGCTCAAATGTGTTTTCCCACAGATCCATCCAGGTCAGGCCGCGCACCAGCCGGTCGCTGCCCACCAGCAGCTTGATCGCCTCCGTCGAGGCCATGCCCGTCATTGCGCCGACGATGCCGTTGAGCACCCCAGCGGTATCGCAGGTGGGCGTCGTGCCGGGGAGCGGGCGCTCGGGGAAGACGCAGCGCAGGCAGGCGGTGTCGCCAGGCAGCACAGTCATCGTGACGCCATACGCCGCGATGACTCCGGTGTAGATCCAGGGAATCCCCGTCTTCACGCAGGCATCGTTCAGCAGATAGCGCACCTCGAAGTTGTCGGTGCCGTCCAGGACGACGTCGATGCCATCGAGCAGCGGCTCGATCGTATCGGCGGTGATGTCGGCGACATGGGCGTCGACGGTAATCAGGCTGTTGATGCGCCGCAGCGCCTGTTCGGCGGCAATTGCTTTTGGCATGCCCTCGAGCGCGTCGTGTTCGTCATAGAGCACCTGCCGCTGCAGATTATTCCCCTCGACGAAATCGCGGTCTACCAGCCGCAGATACCCGACGCCCGCCCGCGCCAGAGAGTTTGCCAGCACACTGCCGAGCGCGCCGCATCCGGCAATCAATATCCGGCCCTTTGCAAGGCGATCTTGCCCGGCGCCGCCGATGCCATGAAAGAGCGTCTGGCGCGAGTATCGCTGCTCGGCGGAGAGGCCGCGTGCCGCGAAACCGGGTGCATGCGTGCCCGCTGGAACATTTGGCGCTTGCGTCTCGTCTATTGCATCAGAAGCTGTATGCTGCGACGGTGACGTACCCGTGGTGTCTGCGGCTGGCTGTGGCGCGTGTGGCCTGTGTGGCATGTCAGGTGACCTCTCGCGCACGGGGTTGCCCCTCTGGCGCGTGAATATCTCAGAGATGACAAGCAATTCTCATACCGTTCTCAGGCAGACGGTCCATACTGGAAGTGACCCTGACGGCGCCTTCCGTCGAACGCGTCGCGTCGGCCCGAAAATGCGCGGACTTGTACCACGTCATTCTATTAGTACTATGCCACATAGGATAGGCTGGTACCTTTCACTTGGCGACTTGGCGGAGATAGGCGACTATGCTACTATAGTCGGCATCGGGTTTTGCGGTATGCCTGTCATTCAGGCGGGGGAATTGGGCTACCAGGCGCAGCGTGCATGAGCGCTGGGAGCGCTGGGAGGCGGTGGCGTATGACAGAGGCGGTTTCTATGATGGACGCGCAGAACGCAACAGACACACTGAAGCGAGTGTTGATCATTGACGATAGCCCGATGATTGTCGAGTTGATTCGTAGCGTGGTAACTCTGAACGGGTCGTACGCCGCGCTCGTGGCCTATGATGGTGTCGCTGGATTAGAGTTGTTTTATCGCGAGCGACCAGACTGTGTGATCGTTGACGTCAAGATGCCCCGCATGGATGGCTATCAGGTCGTGCGGTGCATTCGGGGCGACAACGCCTCCGCCAATACGCCGCTCATTATTCTTAGCGCGCTCAACGAGGAAGCCGATCATCTGACCGGGCTGCTTTCTGGGGTAGACGAGTATCTTGCCAAGCCTTTCAAGCCAAGTACCCTGCGTGAAACGCTCGAACGTGTGATGAGCATCACGCCCGAGGAACGAACCCACCGTATCGAACATCTGGCTGCCACTGAATTTGGTGATGAATCTGAAATCGTGGATGACGACGATCTGAACGAATCCATATAGGCGATAGTGCATCCGTTGCGTCCCGCCAGTTCGTTCTGCATCTATAGCGTGGGTGGTGAGACACAGGCGCATGGCATGTGCGCCTGGGGGGTGGAATGTGGTGGCAAGACCGATTCCGGAGCGATGCATGACTGTACTCGTCGTTGATGCCGATTATACGCAACGCGAGTCGATGCGCGCTATGCTGGGAGAACACTACTGCCTGTCGTTCGTGAGCGGCCTTGGCGAGGCACTGCTCGCAATGCAGGAACGCACACCAGACCTGATCATCAGTGAATTTGACCTGGCCGACGGCACTGGATTGGATCTCTGCGCCGAGGTGCGCAGGCTGCCGGGTGGCACGCGATTGCCGATCATGCTGGTGACGAGTCGTTCAACCACTGGCGACAAGGTCGCTGGATTCCAGGCAGGCGCGGATGATTACGTCGTCAAGCCAGTGGATAGCCGTTTGTTTTCGGCGCGGCTGCGGCTGCTCTTCCGCCTCAAGGGCATCGAACGCCCGCGCGATCTTCATATGCCGTAGCTGGCCTAAACGCAAGCAACGTTTCATGTGCTTCGGCGTCCCGCCGCGTTTTCGTATGCCCTCTATCGCTACACAAACCCGACACAATTTTCACACAATCTCGCGCATTGCAACGCCTGTGTTTGCCATGACCTCGTCCCAGCGGGTACACTGTGCCAGCGTATCCAGCAACATAGCGCTGGAAATCACCGCTCCAAGTAATGATGGATGCTGTTGGCGCGGCGATGCAGATTCGAAACAGCTGTCCCCGAATACGTGCCCGACCTGGAAGGAGGCGCGTGGCGTAATGGCCGCGCGGAGCAACATGGACAATCTGAATGATCTCCGCTTCGACCGTCACTTCCGCACGCCAAGCTCAGAAGGATACTATCTCGTGCGCGGCGAGACCCGCATCGGCATGGTAGACCTGCACTTCACCTCGACCACGGTGCACGGCACGCTCATTGTCGAGCAGGAGATTGACCGCGATGCGCTGGCGCAACTGATCGAGCGTATCGACGAAGACCTGGTGCTCTCCGCCGATACCCCGCGCGATGACTTCCTGGTGAGCGTCTATACCGGCAAAGAAGTCGGCTTCTTCAACGACACCTTCCGCGCCGATCAAGAAGACCTGGTGGCCGACCTCGATGAGGACGACGAAGACGACGAATTCGACGACGACGACGTCGAAGGCTAAGGGCAGTGTGCCGGATTGTTGGCGTTATTCTGCTCGAGCGTCGTCGCGTAGAGAATCTTGCCACTACAGTTGCTGACGAAGTAGAAGTATTGCGAGATGCTCGGGTTCGCCGCCGCGGCAATCTCTGCCCAGACAGGCGCGGCAATCGGGCCGGGGGGCAATGCCGTCGGCGGATTGGTCACCACGTCGGTGTTGTAGGGATCGGTGGTGGCAACGTTGGCCCCCGCAGCTGGTAGCTCTTTCCACCAGTGGCCGTCTTTGGGTGGGGTCTTGTTGTCGAGCGCGTACTGCGCCGAGGGGTCGGATCCCAGGCTCCACGTAGCGCCGGTATTGTTCGTCTTGCCGAGGATGGCCATATAACGCGTGTAATAGACATTGGTGACGCCTGGCGCGTCGCTCAGGTGGGCGATCTCGCGCGAGGTGAGCGCCGCCAGAGTCAGCGCGGTATGCAGCGCCGAAACATCGTTTTTGGTGCCGTACGCCTTCTCCAACCCACTGAAAATATCGGTGTTGCCCACCTTCGCTGCGTGTGACTTGCAGTCGGCCAGCGTGTCGATGTAGGCATTCGGATTGCTATCTGGCCCCGGACACAGGTGTGCCCCGAAATTTTCGAGCATCGTCTCGACCACTTGTGTCTCGTCGGCGGTCTTGTCGAAGCTGTAGGTGTCGGGGAAGAGATACCCTTCGAGCGCGTACCGCACCTGGCTCGATGGCTTCTGGACGAACCAATACTTCGTCCATAGCGGCGTCTGGGCGCTATCCAACAGCTTGCCCGTCTGCGCGATCTTCGCGAAGTTATTGGCGTCGAACTTGGGCAATTGCGAGAAGAACTTCGGATACTGGGTGACGCGTTGGCCCGGTGGCACCAGCGCGACGATCTGCTCGTTGATAGGGGCTGATAGCAAGGTGGCGATGATTTGATCCATCGTCATTCCAGGGCTGAGATTATAGGTGCCCTTTCGGAGGCCGCTATCCAGATGTTTATAGCGGGCGAACAGGCGAAAGATCATCGCGTTGCGGATGAGGCCAGCTTTTTCGAGCTTGGTGGCGATTTCCGTCGAGCTATCGCCATCGCCGACGACGAATTGAACCGTCGCGCTCGAACCCGAGACGGCCGGACGCGAGACATCCAGTGCCACAGTCGTGCCAGCAAAACCACAGCCAAATGCCAGTAGCGCGAATACGATCGTCACCACCAGTGCGGCGCGTTTCATCGCGTCTCATCCTCCTCAATCTCACGTCCTGCCGTCGGGCGCCCTGCCTGGCGCGCCTCGCGTCGCCGGTGATCCAGATACTCATCCAGAATGACCGCGGCGGCCTCGGCATCGATGCGCTCGCGGATGCGATTGGGGCGTACCCCGGCAGCTCGCAAGCGTTCCTCCGCGCGTACCGTCGAAAGCATCTCATCGGCATAGACCAACGGCACGTCCAGCATTTTACGCAGCCTCTCGGCGAAGCGCTGCACACTGTGCGCCTGATCATGCAATTGGCCATCGAGGCTGATGGGAAGTCCCACCACCACCAACGTCGCTTTCTCCGAGTGCGCCAAACGCGCGATCTCTTCAAGTGCGGTTTGTGTGGACCGCCGGAAGATGACCGTACGCGGTGTGGCGAGCAATCCCAGCTCGTCGCTGACGGCGACGCCGATGCGTTTCGTCCCGACATCGAGCGCCAGGATAATCCCTGCCATTTCCGTGCCATCCTCTCCGCAACCGCGACCATCGCCGGTGGGAGCCTACACGATGAGCGCTATTGTACGGGCGCGGCACCTACGAATGCAAGCGGCGTACGCCGGTATCGTGTCACGATGTGCTGTACAGCGCCTATCAGCGTACCCGGAAGTCCTAATCTGAATCAAGGGGTAAAGACGGCTGAGTCGGAGTATGGTAGACTCGTGAAGCAGACTTTCCGGTGCTGGAACTGGGGCCAAAGCTGGCAGTTTGCGATAGCCGACGGCGGAACGGATATTTCAAGGAGGCTGGTTCGACGCCGGACCATTGAGAGGAGCACCATGTGACCGCGTTCTGGTACGTCATCAGCGGGCTTGGAATCTTAGCGGCCATTATCAACTTTTCGCTTGCCTTTGCCCGTCGCAAGCAACCGATGATCGCGACGGCACGCCTGATCGCGGGCCTGGTGGCGCTGGCGCTACCGGTGGTTATCATCTATGGCAAGTTGGTCGCGCATCTCCACCCGCCCTTCCCGCTAGACTGGCCAACCGTCTTCATCGCGACGGGCGCGTTCGTCTTTGCGGTGCTGCTGTTGCCGTCCTATGTCGATAAGACCGAGAAGGCCAGTCTGCAAGAGCGTGCCGAGCGCGTTGTGCGCCCCGCGAATGCCACGATCCGGCTGGAGAAGCCCGGCATCGGCGACGAGTGGGTAAACTAACAAGCGTGTGAGCGTGTCGCTTTGCGATTCGGGGACGCCGTCCACTATGGATGAGCGTCCCTTTTGCTGGCGTTTAGCCGGGGTTTTACATGCAGTGCTGATGTAAGGTATGCTGTACTGTCGAGTGCGATGGGCGCTCATTGACGCCAGTTGCTCGACAGCGTGCGATGCTCATCAGATCAGGCGCAGAGTGGCCGGAGGTTTCAGACGCGATGTCCCCGCTCAGTGGTGATTCCATTCGCGCCGTTCTGCAGCTCGCGGGCGTCTCCGGATTAGAGACTCCGCCAACCATTCGCCGCCTGTCGGGCTATGGGGATGAAGAACGATTTCACATTTCGTCGCCCGCGACGCAACTGATCCTGGTGCGCTATCCGCCCTCGGCGCGCGAACGCGCGCGCCGCGATGCCGCCGGACTGCGGCTGGCGGGCGAAGTTGGTCTGGGACCAGAACTGCGCATGGTGGATGAGACGGGCAAGGCGCTGGGAGGCCCGGTGGTGGTCTACACACTGCCGAAGGGACGAACGCCCGGCGGGGCGCCGCTCAGCGACGACGACGTGAAGTGGTGGCTGTTTCTGCTGCTCACGCTACATCATTTGCAGCCCGAGCGTGTGCCTGTCGCCTCCAGCATGAGTCCAGACGTCGCAAGCTGGTGGCAGCGCACACAGTCGGCGTGGCTTGCCTGCCAGTCTGCCTATGCCGCTCCTGTCTATCGACCGCTGCTCGATTCACTCAAACGCATCGCGGCGGTGGTGGGCGTGCATATCGACGTGCAGCGCGAGCAATGGCGCGGTGTGGTGCGACGCCCGTGCCACGGCAACCCGGTGCCTGCCAATCTGATTCACGATGGCACCCGGATGATGCTGCTGGAATGGGATGCGTTTGGGCTGGGCGATCCGGCGCTGGAGGTTGGTCGGGCGGCCGTGCTGGCCACGCTGGCTGGCTCGCTGACCAAAGAGCAATACACGCGCCTTCTGCCAGACTACCTTGCGGGCATGCGTGATCTGGGCGACGCGACCATGGAGGCGCGGCTGCGGCTGGTCACCGATGTCATGCCGATGGGCTTCTGCCTGACGGTGCTCAATCTGCTGGCGAAAGAGTCGCTCTCCGCGCAGGAGCGTGCCCGCCAACTCGATGCCGTCTTGAGGGCATTGCTCTGGCTGCAGCGAACGCTCGGCCTCAATGAGGACGATCCCTCAACACTGCTTGCGCCACTGCGCCATCCAGCAATGCGTTGAGAACGTCGTGGCGGCTAGCGGAAGATCACGCGTGATCGCCTGGCAGGCACATGTGCGGTACAATGCAGCAGTGGAACATATGGTCTTTGAATCGTGTTCGTCGCTGATATGCAGCGCCTTCATACAGTCGCGAGGATAGAGAAATATGACGTCCCCGACGCCAGACGCCGACGGTCAGCGTGACCTGTTGGTCGGGTTGAACCAGCCCCAGCGCGATGCCGTGACCACCACGGAAGGTCCCTTGCTGGTCTTTGCCGGCCCGGGTAGTGGCAAAACCCGCGTCATCACCCACCGCATCGCCTGGCTCGTGCGCGAGCAGGGTGTATTGCCGTGGAACATTCTGGCGGTGACGTTCACCAATAAGGCCGCTGCCGAGATGAAGGAGCGGCTGGAGAAGCTGATCGGCTCATCGGCGCGCGACGTGGCCGTAGGGACGTTCCATGCCATCTGCGCGCGCGTTTTGCGGCGAGAGGTCGAGCGGAGCGACATTGGCCTCAATCGCTACTTTGTCATCTACGACGACGACGACCAGATATCGCTGGTGCGCCGGATATTGCTGGATATGCAGTTCGATCCCAAGCAGTTCAATCCGCGCATGATTCACAGCATCATCTCACGCGCCAAGAACGAGTTGCTCTCTCCGGCGGAGTTTGCTCGAAGCGTCAACCGCTATCCCGAAGAGATCGCGTCGCGGGTATTCGCGCGCTATGACGACGAGTTGCGTAGCAACAACGCGGTGGACTTCGACGACCTGATTTTGCTGACCTGGCGGCTCTGGCAGCGGAACCCCGACATCCTGCGCGACTACCAGCGCCGCTATCGCTACATCCACGTCGACGAGTTTCAGGATACCAATCCCGCGCAATATGAGTTGGTGCGGCTGCTCGCGGCTGGAACCGCGGAGACACCCGGCCATACGAATATCTGCGCGGTAGGTGACGATGATCAGTGCCTTGTCGCGGGAACGCGGATCACCATGGCCGATGGCTCGCTGCGTGCCATTGAAGATATCGTGTCCGGCGATTGTATCCTTTCGGGATATGGCAGCGGCGATTTCCGGCCAGCGCGTGTGCTTTCCACCGCGAAGCGCGACGGGCGCACCACTGGCGTTGCGATTACCACACATTCGGGACGCCGACTCGTCAGCACGCCTGAACATACGCACTTCGCGGGATATCGGCTTGGCGTGACACCACAAATGTATTTCACCTATCTCATGTACAAGCGCGGAATCGGGTACCGGTTGGGGACCTCCCAGGTCTACACCAGGAGCCAGGAGAAGCCTGTCGTAGGATTCATGCTGCGCGCTCGCCATGAGCACGCAGACGCCGTATGGATCATATCCACACACGAATCCGAGAAGGAGGCACGCGCCGACGAGTATATTCTCTCGCTGCAATACGGCATCCCGACGCTACCATTCGTTGCCCGCAAAGGCGGCTCAGTAAACGGGTTGGTTCATGATGACCGCTATATTCGGCGTGTGTTCGCGGCGCTTGATACCGAAAAGAGCGCGCACAAGTTGCTTGGAGCTGTGGGTCTGCCGATCTTGCACCCGCATTTTCGACCGCGCTCGCGCAACTCGAATCGCCATCACCTTGTCATCACGCTCTGTGGTGACCGCCGTGGATCGACGCCAATGCACCGAATCTCCCTGGTTGGCAACGACACAGATGCGCGAGAACTTCTCGCATCTACGGGCCTGAGCGTGCGGGATGCTGGTCATGGCGGCGCAAGTTGGCGACATGAGACAGCCAACGCCAGCATGGCAAGTATCATGACAACGGCCGAACGAATCGGCGGTATGCTCACTGTGGATGTGCTCCGCAGCGCGCGTCTTGGCAAGAATGATCCGAATTCGCCCGGAAATAACTCGCTTCCCTTCATCCCCGCAGCCTCAGTTCGGCCAGGAATGGTAATGTTCGATGGCAGTGGTGGCTACGATATTGTCGAGTCGGTCCAGGTCGTCCCGTTGGGTGGTCCGGTCTACGATCTCAACATTGAATCCACCCATAACTTCATTGCCAATGGCATCGTCACCCACAATTCAATTTATGGGTGGCGAGGGGCTAATCCTGAAGTCGTGCGCGACTTCCAACGCGACTTCCCGACGATGCGCGTCATCATCCTGGAGCAGAATTACCGCAGCACTCAGAACATCCTCGACGCCGCTCAGGGCGTTGTGCGCCGCAATGCCAGTCGTCGCGACAAGCAACTCTGGACCGAGCGTGGTGGCGGCGAGAAGATCACCGTGCATGAGGCGTACAACGAAGAAGATGAGGCGAGCTTCGTCGTCAACGAAATACGGCGGTTGGTGGCGCGTGGCGTCTGCACGCTGGGCGACTGCGCCGTGATGTACCGGACCAACGCGCAATCCCGCGCGCTTGAGGAACAGTTCATCAGGAGCGGTCTGCGCTACGTCGTCGTGGGCAGCAAGAAGTTCTACGAGCGCAAAGAGATCAAAGACATGCTCGCCTATCTGCGTCTGCTGCTCAATCCGGCCGATACAGTCTCGTTGCAGCGCATCATCAACGTTCCGGCGCGCAAGATCGGCCCCAAGACGGTAAATGAACTGCTGATGTGGGCCGAGCGCGAAGGACTTTCTCCCAACGACGCGTTGCAGCGAGTTGACGAGCATCCCACGCTCACGACCGGAAGCAAGCGCGCTCTGGCGGGGTTCGCCGCGCTGATGGATCGGCTGCGCACCGTGGCGCACGAGCGCCCGCTGCCAGAGGTGATCGATCAAATCGTGTTGCAGAGTAGCTATGCGCAGGACCTCCGTGATGGAACCGATGAGGGCGAGGACCGCTGGAACAACGTGCAGGAACTGCGTCGGGTGGCAAGTGACTTCGCCGAGATGGACCCCGAGACTGCGCTGCCGCTCTTTCTCGAAAATGTCGCGCTGGTGGGTGGGTCCGATACCGTGCAGACGAGTGAGAGCGGCTCGCTCGCCAGCGACGAACAGCGCAAGGATGCCGTCACGCTGATTACACTGCACGCGGCCAAGGGACTGGAGTTTCCGGTCGTCTTTGTTGTCGGGTTGGAGGAGGGGATTCTGCCGCATGCGCGCTCGATGGAGAGCCAACGCGAACTGGAGGAGGAGCGCAGACTGGCGTATGTCGGCATCACACGGGCGATGCACCAACTCTATTTGTTGCGCGCCTTCCGCCGGTCGTTTTTTGGGGGCAACACACTGATGCAGGAGCCGTCGCGCTTCCTCGAAGAGATCCCACGCCAACTGGTCAATTTCTCGCGCCAACTTGCTCGTAGCGACGCGAGTGGCGCGCGCGCGAATACTCGCGGTTCCGCTGACGGGCGAGACACTGCCTCGCGCAGGTTGTTTCCATCGTCGTCGGGATCTGGCCGCGCATCGGGTGCGAGTGATGCATCGCCCGAAGCGAGTTTTGGAAATGAGGCGCCCTCACCGCTCGACAGCGCGCCAGCATCGGCTGAGGCATCTCCGGTGTCGCTCGTGCCAGGCGACCGTGTCATCCATCGGCTGTTCGGGCGCGGTATTGTGCTCAACATTACCGATGAAAGAGGCGCGCAAACCGCTGAGGTGCTGTTTGATCAGGTGGGCAAGAAGACGCTGGACCTCAGCTTCGCTCGTCTCGAGAAGATCTAACCTGTTATCCCAGTTTGACGTGAGTTATCGTTGCACGCGGGGAGGCACCGTGGGCGTAGTCATTCGCTGGCAGGCTTCGGCTCGCTGCTCCACACAACAACGACTCACACGAATCGAGTCTCATCTACTCGATTGCCAGGCGAACTGGCATAGGGTGCTCGCTCAACGGTATGTATAGTTACGTCGCGCACGCGAAGATATTTCAACAGTATATGCCAGTCGCTTGTAGCGACGATTCCTGATTGAATGTAATGGGCGTAGACTAAGGCATCCAGCCAGAACTCGAATGTATATGGTATCGGCTGCGCGATGCACCGCTACACCCGAAAATGCAAACTAATATCTTATAATACGACCTCTGAACACTATTGTAACTAGAGCGTCGACGCCCCAATAATTGCAGTACCACAGAAGGCATGGTATACTCTGTGGCAGATATTGATTGGCGGAATTTGCCAACGATTTTCGGACGATTTGTTGCCTGAGTGCGCCGCGAACGTATTGAGGAAGCGTTGCCACAAGGTACAGTAGGCAAGCGGTGTCATGCGTTCCGACCGTTTCACTTCCTCCCGTTCGGATGCCCTACCGCGAGCGATATCACACGACGCTGGCTGCCGCCGCGCGAGTCGCCCACCGAATGGATATAAGGCATTCAGCGGAAATTCGTCCGAACGGCATGCGTCCGCCACACTGTAGAGATTTCGGGGAATTGTCTGCTTCGGGCAGTCAAAGGAGATCCACGGAATGCCACCTGACGCGTCTTCAGTGCGCCTCGGTCAGCGTTTGCGCAAAGCGCGGCTTGCCCGTAATCTAACACAATCCGAAGTGGCCCAGCAGCGATTTAGCGTCTCATACATCTCAGCGGTGGAGCGCGGCCAGATCCGTCCCAGCCTTGGCGCTCTCGAAAAACTCTCTGAGCGTCTGCATGTGCCACTGGCGGAGCTGCTGCGTGACGAATCGGATATTATCTTTCCACAAGTTACGTCGGTGGAGAAAGATGGCTCGTCGGAGGATCGCGACGAATTCGAAAGTCGCCTGGCACTTGCCAGAATTCTCGCGCGCCAGGGCCATTCTTTTGATGCGCTCGAGGTGTTGCAGAGTCTGCCGAACGCGCACCTGACCCCTCGCCAGCGTGCCGAGGTGCTCTGGGCCGGGGCTTACTGCAATATGCAGGCGCGGCGTTGCGAGGAAGCACGGTCCGCTATTCAGGATGCGATTCCGTTTGCGGATAAAGCCAACGATCAGGAAATGGTTGCGCGTATGCGGCTGGACCTTGGCCGCACCTACAGCCTCATGCACAAATATCAGTTGGCACTGGACACCTTGAAGATCTGCCAGGATGCCATTGAGCGCGGCGTGATCACCGATCCCGTTTTCCGATTCGCGGTGCTTTCAAACCTGGGGAGCGCCCATCGCGCTCTGGGCGAGGTCGAGACTGCCTTTCACGTGCTCAACCAGGCGGCGGAATTGGGTGAAAATGTGGTCAATCCGTCGCGGTTGGGCGCGATGTACGCTGAGCTTGTTGAGTCGTCGTTTGCCGCGCGCAATTTCCGCGATGCCCGGATGACCGCAGGCAAGAGCCTGAGCAACTTCGAGGCCGCAGACAATCAGCGTTTGGTGGGCGAAGTACACAATCGCCTTGGGCGCGCCTACGCGCAATCGGGGCAACTCGCTGACGCCAAAGACCATCTCGAGCAGGCGCACCAGATTGCCGAGCGCGAACAGGATACGCGTGGCATCGCCGAGGCCGAGCGTGGTCTGGCAGAGGTATATGTTCAGCAGCAGCGCATCGAGGATGCGGCGGCGGCGGCAAGCCACGCATTAACGCTTTCGGACGAGTTGGACGATCCCATGGAGCGCGCCGAGTCGCTGCTGGTACATGCGCATGTCGATGAGGCGCAGCATAATTACACCGCGGCCGAGAAGAACTTCAAAAAAGCAACCGAGTTGCTCGAAAGCACGGATGCCACCCAGGCTCAGAGTGATGCCTATGCGCGCTATAGTGAATTTCTGGAACGTCGTGGCGAAGGCGAAAGCGCCCTGAAGCTCTTGCGGAAGGCGTGGCGGCTCAGCGCACACTCCGCGGCGTTGACACGGTAATCATTCATCGCCCACATGCTCCGATTGCATGCGCGCTTGCCCTATGTTGCCGTCAGGTCCCCTGTGACTCTGGCGGCACTGTCATTGTCATGTCTGTAGAAGCTGACACAGTGGCAACCGTTGAAAGCTTCTGCTGCGAGACCCGCGTCGCTGCGCAGCCAGCCAGACAACACTCCCATTGCGCGGCAGGACGTTCGCACAGGCGGTACACTGAGCAACGGGGAGGCCCGCTGAAAAGCGGACACCGCTTGTGCGTCACAAGTGATGGCTGCTATCATGCTTGCCGGTGCGATATGCGCGGCCACAGACGAACGCTTGCGGCGACATCTGCGGTAGGCACGGTGGCGCGTTCAACACCTTCACCCGATATCTTCACTGGACAAGGAGTGGTGCATGCGTCTGGATGAGGCTTCGCGCAGTAGCCAGCGGATAGATACCCTGGCTGCATTGCCCGCGGATACTGCCTGGCGGGCACGGCGCGCGGGACTTTTTTCCGCGGCGCGGCTGGCGATGCTTCGGACGGCGCACAGCCGGTGGTTGCTACTTGTCGTGGCAATCGGCATTCTGGTGGCAGACATCCTTATCTGTACGGTACCGCTCTATAGCACGCTTGTCTCCGACATTCAACTGCAGAACACCATCGCCACCACTGATTCGCTTGCGCGCAACATGGAGCTCGACGTGCGAACTCCCATCATCGATACAAGCCTCAGTCAGCGCATCGATGCTGTGGTGCGACATGCGGGATCCGGGTATCTTGGCAGCTTCAGCAAAGCGCAGCCGACCTCCTACCTCACCAGCGGTGTTGTGACGCTCCAAAAGGCTGGAGCGCACACGTTTGGCACAACCGGCAATATCGCTGAAGCGCATATGCAGGCTTTCGACTTTGGCGCAATACACCCCTACGTCCGATTTGTGGCGGGTTCCTCGCCAAAGACCACGACGACTGCCAACACCATTCAAGTCATGGTCACGCATGAAATGGCCAACGACTGGAACCTGAAGGTTGGCCAGACGGTCATCGTGGCCGATCTCAACAACAGCACCCATCGCGTGACGGGAGTGATCGCCGGAATCTTCGAGCCGATCAATCCCAATGACCCGTTTTGGAATGGCCTGAGCTTTGTCGCAGATCGCGGCGATAATATTCCGACAGTCTATCCGATCCTCACGACAAGCGACAGTTTCTATCGATCATTCAGCACGTTTAACGAAGGGGGCATGATCCACTCCTGGATTTACTATGCCGATCCAGCGCGCATCACCACCAGCAACATAGGCGCAGTCGCGGGAGACGTCGTCTCGTTCCGCACTCATGTGACTGGCGATGTACAGAGTATTCCGAATGTGGTTAATGTAGTCCCACAGGGCAGCCTCGATCAGATTATTCAGGGCGTGCAGAAGCAGCTCAACCTGATGGCGCTGCCGCTCTACGTGATCGCCGCGCAGATCGTCGGTCTGGCGCTGCTGTTTGTGGCGGCCATGGCAGGTCTGCTGATCGAGTACCAGGGGCAGGAGATCGCGACGCTCAAGAGCCGGGGCGTCAGCGGCGCACAACTGCTGGGCATCTTCACCACACAGAGCGCCTTGCTTGGCGTGGTGGCAGCAATCGCCGGGCCTGTGTTAGCGTCGCTGCTCGCGGTGATGCTGGTTCGCTGGTTCCTTCCGGGCGCGGTCGCGGCCAGCAGTGGGGTCAGCGCGGCGTATTTCTCGCGGGTCGTCACACCTTCCCTGGTGATTTTGCCCGCGATCGTCGGCGCCGTGCTCGGAGTTGCCGTCGTCACGTTTACCACGTTGCAGGCGGCGCGGCTCGATGTGCTCGCATTCCGGCGCGAGATCGCACGACCCTCGCGCAAGCCATTCTGGCGGCGCGCCTATCTCGACATCGGTCTGGCGCTGCTGTGTCTGGTCGGCTATCTCGAACTCGGGCAGTTTGGCGGCACGCAGACGCGTCTTGACCTGGGCAACCAGGCCAACAGCCCGCTCTTACTGCTCACGCCAGCGTTGATGCTCCTCTCCGGTGGACTGCTGGTGCTCCGGGTGATACCGCTTGCCGCGAGCCTCGGCGCGCGCATAGCCAGTCGTGGGCGAGGTATCACCTCTATGCTCGCGTTTGCGCAGATCGAGCGTACCCCCGGCCGCTACTCGCGGATGACGCTGCTCCTGGTGCTGGCCGTAGGCCTGGGGTTGTTCGCGCTGACCTTTGATGCCTCACTGCAGCAGAATGTGCATGACCGCACAGCCTACGCGGTTGGCGCAGATATGCGGCTGATGGCCAATCCGCTCATTCCCTCACAGCAGTCCGCCGCCTATCTGGCCCATCTCAAAACGTTGAGCGGGGTGGAAGATGCCACTCCGCTGCACCGTACCTATGGCAGCACTCCGAATGCGCTGGGCAACCTCGGCGTGGATATGCTGGCCGTGGACTCGGACTCCTTCGCGGGCGTGGCCGACGCGCGCTCGTGGCGCTCGGACTTCGCGATGCAATCGCTGCCTGATCTCATGGCCCAGTTGAAGGCGCACCGCGCTGCGTCTTCCTCGCAGACTGTCGTGCAAGGGCCGATCTGGGCCATCGTTAGCGATACACTCGCCCAGCCCATGCATCTGGCGGTTGGCGATCGTTTCCAGCTCGGCATCACTGACATACCATTTGCTTCGCCTACATTCGTTGTCGGCGCTATCGTGCATGAGTTCCCAACGCTCTATCCCAACAGCGCGCCTGGGGGATTCGTGGTGCTCGATCTGCAGGATCTCGATGGGCTGATCGCGGCGAATTCTGATCCAGGCAGCCCAGTCGGCCCCAATGAATTCTGGCTGCGCACCACCAATAGCG
>DAHUXT010000509.1 GCA_027307065.1 Ktedonobacteria bacterium | reverse complement strand
CATACGGGCTGCGGCCCTGCGTCGAGATCCAGTTCGCCGACTACATGTATCCGGCCTACGACCAGATCGTCTCCGAGGCGGCACGACTGCGCTACCGGTCGAACGGGCAGTTCACCTGCCCGCTTGTCGTGCGTATGCCGACCGGCGGGGGCATCTTCGGCGGCCAGACGCACAGCCAAAGTCCCGAGGCACTGTTCACCCATGTGAGCGGGCTCAAGACAGTGGTCCCCTCCAATCCGCGCGATGCCAAGGGCTTGCTGATCGCGGCAATCGAGGACCCCGATCCGGTGATCTTCCTGGAGCCGAAGCGGCTGTACAACGGGCCGTTCGACGGCCACCACGACCGGCCCGTGACGCCTTGGTCCCACCACGAGCTTGGCGAGGTTCCCAACGGCCACTACGCCGTGCCGCTTGGGACGAGCGCTATCCGGCGCGAAGGCGCGGCGCTGACGATTCTGGCCTACGGGACCATGGTGCACGTCGCCATGACCGCTGCCGCCGAGACCGGCGTCGATGCCGAGATCGTCGACCTTCGCTCGTTGCTGCCGCTCGACCTGGATGCGATCCAGGCATCCGTGCGCATGACC
>DAHUXT010000508.1 GCA_027307065.1 Ktedonobacteria bacterium | reverse complement strand
TGAAGCCGAAATCCGCGGGCACCGGCGCACCTATATTGGCGCGCTGCCGGGTCAGATCATTCAAGGGATTCGACGAGCGGAGACGAAAGATCCTGTGTTCATGCTCGACGAAATCGACAAAGTCGGGCGCGACTTCCGCGGAGATCCGGCCTCGGCTCTGCTGGAGGCGCTCGATCCGGAGCAGAATTCGACGTTCCGCGATAACTATCTCGACGTCACGTTCGACCTCTCGAAGGTGCTTTTCATTACGACCGCGAACATGCTCGATCCGATTGCCGAGCCGTTGCGCGACCGCATGGAGATCATCGAACTGCAGGGCTACACCGAGGAAGAGAAAGTTCACATTGCGTTCAAGTATCTGATCCCGCGCCAGATTGATGAGAACGGGATCACGACGGAGCAGATCGAGTTTCCGGAAGAGGCGGTGCGCTACGTGATCCGGCACTACACGCGGGAAGCGGGCGTGCGCAGCCTGGAGCGCACCATCGGCACGATTTGCCGCAAGCAGGCGCGGCGGTTGGCCGAGGGCAAGAGCGAGAAGCTCATTGTTAGCAAGGAAGTCGTGCAGGAGTTCCTGGGCGGCATCA
>DAHUXT010000507.1 GCA_027307065.1 Ktedonobacteria bacterium | reverse complement strand
CCAACCTCGACGCCAAGCTGCGGGTGCAGATGCGCTCGGAGGTGCTCCGGATTCATAAGGCGATCGGCGCCGCGACGCTCTACGTCACGCACGACCAGGTCGAGGCGATGACGATGGGCGACCGGGTCGCGGTGCTGAACGCCGGCGTGCTCCAGCAGTACGGCACGCCGCGCGAACTGTTCGACCAGCCAGCCAACCTGTTCGTCGCCGGGTTCATCGGGTCGCCGGAGATGAACCTCTACGAGGCGTCTGTGTCCGGCGGAGAGCTCGTGCTCGGGTCCCAGCGGATCGCGCTCGGCGCGGCGGAAACGGTCCTCGCGTCCTACCGCGGGCGCAAGGTTATCGCCGGGGTGCGGCCCGAGGATCTCGGGCTCGACGCGGGCTCTGGCGGGGCCGGCGGGGCCGGTGGGGCCGGTGGCGGCGTTCTCTCCTTGGAATTTCCCGATCAATCAAGCGGTGCGAAAAATTTCGGCGGCGCTGGCGGCGGGGTGTTCCATCATCTTGAAAGGTCCCGAGGAAACGCCGGGGCCGTGCGCGGAATTGGTGCGCGCGTTTGTGGATGCGGGGGTGCCGGCGGGGACTATTAATTT
>DAHUXT010000506.1 GCA_027307065.1 Ktedonobacteria bacterium | reverse complement strand
GCCGCGGGACAAGAAGTTCCCGTGCACGGTCCGGGCAAGGTTCCTATGGAGTTCTCGATTAATGGCAAGAACTTCAAGGCCGAACTGGAGCCGCGAGTCACGCTGCTCGATGCCCTGCGCGATCAATTCGAGCTGACCGGGGCAAAGCGCGTCTGTGATCGTGCCGAGTGCGGCGCCTGCACCGTTCTGATGGACAACAAACCCGTTTATGCCTGCTCCGTACTGGCGATTGAGGCACAGCACAAAGCCATTACCACGGTTGAATCGCTGATAGCAGAAGGGAAGTTGCATCCGGTCCAGCAGGCTTTCGTCGACAACGACGCTTCCCAATGCGGCTTCTGCACGCCCGGCATGATCATGACCGCGGTCGATATCGTCCATCGCAAGGGGAATGATCTCGCCGACCATACGATCCGCGAGGAGCTGGAAGGAAATCTTTGCCGCTGCACCGGCTACCAGAACATCGTGCAATCGATCGCGGCCGGCGCCAAGGCGATGGCCAAGTCCGATCTCGCATAAGGTTTTCGGTCTCGTTTGAAGTTCGACCTCGCGTCAGCAAATTCCGCGCGGCGACAGGGATACCCAAGGAATA
>DAHUXT010000505.1 GCA_027307065.1 Ktedonobacteria bacterium | reverse complement strand
CTCGACCAGGTGGGTGGAGACGATCACGGTGGCCCGCGCGCCGAGGTCGCGCAGCAGGGCGCGGAACGCCACCCGCTGCTCCGGGTCCAGCCCGGCGGTCGGCTCGTCAAGCAGCAGCAGTTCCGGCTCGTTCACGATCGCCTGCGCGATGCCGGCCCGGCGCAGCATCCCGCCGGACAGGGTACGCAGCTTCGCCCTGGCCTTGCCGCCGAGGTCCACCCGCTCGACCGCGGCCGCCACGGCGGCGGGGATCCGGGCCGGCGACATCTCCTTGAGCAGTGCGAAGTACTCGACGAACTCCGCCACGGTGAACGCCGGGTAGTAGCCGAAGTTCTGCGGCAGGTAGCCGAGCCGGCGCCGGATCTCCCGCCGCGGCCCGTAGCTGCCGGGGTCACGGCCGAGCAGCCGCAGCGTCCCCGCGGACGGGGTGATCACGGTGGCCATCATCCGCAGCAGCGTGGTCTTGCCCGCGCCGTTCGGGCCGAGCAGCCCGAACACCCCCGGGCCGGTTTCCAGGGTCACCCCGGCCACCGCCCGGGCCCGGCCGAACCGCCTGGTCACCTCGCTGATCTCGACGTTCATCACGTTCCTC
>DAHUXT010000504.1 GCA_027307065.1 Ktedonobacteria bacterium | reverse complement strand
CACGACGATCGAGCTGCTGCCGCGGATCCCGCCCGACCGCGTCGTCGTCACCGAGAGCGGCATCCTCGCGCAGCGCGACGTCGCGCAGATGCGCCGGCACGGCGTCAACGCGTTCCTGGTGGGCGAGGCGTTCATGCGCTCGCCCGACCCCGGCGCTGCGCTGACGGCGCTGTTCGGCTGACGCGCGATGTCGGCGATTGCCGCTGAGCGCGTCAGCAAATCCTGGGCGACGGCCGAAGGCGTCGTGCGCGCCGTCGACGAAGTCTCCTTCGCGTTCGAGGCCGCAACGCTCAACGTGCTGCTCGGGCCTTCGGGCTGCGGCAAGTCGACGACGCTGCGCCTGATCGCTGGCCTCGAGGCCGCCGACGGCGGACGCATCAGCATCGACGGCCGCGACGTCACGCGACTGCCGCCTGCCGCGCGCTCGATCTCGATGGTGTTCCAGAGCTACGCGCTGTACCCGCACATGACGGTGGCCGAGAACATCGGGTTCGCGCTCACCATGCGCAAGCTGTCCAAGACCCAGGTCAAGGCCAAGGTCCAGGAGGCGGCCGAGATACTCGGGCTGGAGAACTGGCTGGACCGCAAGCCGGG
>DAHUXT010000503.1 GCA_027307065.1 Ktedonobacteria bacterium | reverse complement strand
ATCCTCACCCTTCTTTACAGTTGATTAATCACCATTAAGATAGATCCAAAGGATCATCTCAACGTGCTTCCAGGGATACAAGAAGAGGCCATCGATGAACTAAATGCTGTCTTCCAGGGGACGCCGAAGGCTTCTGGCAAGCGGCGTAAGAGGGCAGCACGTTACTGTTTTGCTGTCAATCTCTCTGAGCAGCCAGATCCGGCCATCGTTTAACGCTGTTCTGCTGTCAAAACGTGAAAACTGCTGCGATAGAAATTTGCTGAGGTAGCTTGTGGAGCAAGTTTAGGGACTTTGGCGGAGGAGGTGGGATTCGAACCCACGGTACGGTTTAAACCCTCTCCACAAGCCTCACAAGGCCTCACCTACGCTCAAATTCTGCTGTCAATTTCTCATGCGAGTGCAGCTTTTCGCTGGTTGATGCTCAGTTCTGCTACACAAACTGCTGTCAGAGAGGCTGGCAGCAGTTTTTTGCTGTGAAGAAAAGAATCTTTTTGAGATCATGCCAAAGCTCTATTGGATCAACATTGTCGAGTTATCCCAAACACCACACCATTTCACCTGGTGCCTGGAACACCATCGTTTATGATATTTGAG
>DAHUXT010000502.1 GCA_027307065.1 Ktedonobacteria bacterium | reverse complement strand
CTCCGCCCCGATCCTCCGGTCATGCGAATTCGTACCGCTTAAAAGTTCATCGATCAAAAACAGCAGCGGCTTCCCCGCCGCCGCCAGGTCCGCCAACTGCTTCAGCCTCGTGATCTCGGCGTAAAACCGCGACCGTCCGTCCTGCAGCGAATCCACCACCCGGATCGATGCCCCCACCTGCAGCGGCGTCGCCACCAGTCTCCGCGCCCGCACCGGCGCCCCCGCCCACGCCAGCACCACGTTCAGCCCGATCGCCCGCAGCAGCGTGCTCTTGCCCGACATATTCGACCCGCTCACCACCAGCAGCCGCGTCCCCTCGCCCAGCCGGATGTCGTTGTCCACCGCCTTCGCCGCCTCCAGCAGCGGGTGCGCCAGCCCGCTCGCCTCCAACATCGGCGCCCCCTGCCGAAGCTCCGGCAGGCAGTAATCCGGATTTTCAAATCCGTAGCCGGCCAGCGCTCCCAGCGCTTCAAACTCCGCGCTCGCCTCCAGCCACCCCTCCACCGCCCCGGCCGATTCCCTCCGCCACCGCTCAATCGCTGCCGCCAGATGGACGTGCCACAGCATCAGCGCCGCCACCGGCGCAAAAAGCTGGTTCC
>DAHUXT010000501.1 GCA_027307065.1 Ktedonobacteria bacterium | reverse complement strand
CCAGGACGAGGGCCGCGGCCGCGAACATCAACGAGTCATTGATCAGCCGATCGAGCTGCATGGGGCGCACCCGCGAAAATCGAACGCCGCGATTATAGGGCCTTGCATCGACGCCTCGCGTAGAATCTCCCGCACATTTTTCGGGGAAGCTCGATGGCCACACGCCCGGGAGGCGAGATCCTGGTTGCCAGCCTGCTGGCACAGGGGGCAACGCACGCGTTCGGCGTTCCGGGCGAGAGCTACCTCGCGGTCCTCGACGCGCTCCACGATGCCGCGGGTCGCCTGCGCTTCGTCGTCTGCCGCCACGAGGGCGGCGCGTCGTACATGGCCGAGGCCTACGGCAAGCTGACCGGGCGGCCCGGGATCGCCTTCGTCACGCGCGGACCGGGCGCGTCGAACGCCGCGATCGGCATCCATACGGCAGCGCAGGACTCCAGTCCGATGATCGTGTTCGTCGGCCAGGTCGGCGGCGACATGGGCGATCGCGAGGCATTCCAGGAAATCGACTACCGGCGGATGTACGGAAGCGTCGCCAAATGGGCCGCGCAGATCGATCGTGCCGCGCGCATCCCGGAATACGTCGCCCATGCATACCGGATTG
>DAHUXT010000500.1 GCA_027307065.1 Ktedonobacteria bacterium | reverse complement strand
TGGCGCGCGCATGCTGGCGGCGGGCGCGAAGGTCGTCGGCCGCACCAACCCGAATAAGGCCGGCACCACGGTCGAGCTGAACGGCGAGCAGATCCCCGTGTTCGCGGGAGTCAAGGAAACCCTGGCGGCGACCGGCGCGGACGTGTCGGTGATCTTCGTGCCCGCGAACGGGACCAAGGCCGCGGTGATCGAGGCCATCGACGCGGAGATCCCGCTCGCGATCGTCATCACCGAGGGCATCCCGGTCCACGACACCGCCGCGTTCTGGGCTTACGCCGTCGAGAAGGGCAACACGACCCGGATCATCGGCCCGAACTGCCCGGGCCTCGCCTCACCTGGCAAGTCGAACGCCGGCATCATCCCGGCCGACATCACGCCCGAGGGGAAGATCGGCCTGGTGTCCAAGTCGGGCACGCTGACCTACCAGATGATGTACGAGCTGCGCGACATCGGCTTCTCCACCGCCGTCGGCATCGGCGGCGACCCGATCATCGGCACCACGCACATCGACTGCCTCGCCGCGTTCCAGGACGACCCGGAGACCGCCGCGATCGTGATGATCGGCGAGATCGGCGGTGACGCCGAGGAGCGCGCCGCCGCGTTC